>JANQQH010000199.1 GCA_028285025.1 Hyphomicrobiaceae bacterium
GCGCTTTAGATTGCCCACCAGCAACCGCGCTGTGCGAGCGGAGACCCTTGACAAGCAAATTTAAAATGCAAAAGTCTCCCCATGGATTGTAAGGCAAAAGCTAGGCAGTTTTTTTATAAGAGGCCCTGATGCGTTTTTTGATTGTCATTATTATTTTTTTGCAGAGCGTTTCTTTTGCTGTGGCAGGGGAGAAAAAATTACCTCCCTTTTTTACTTATCTACGGGCAGTTGACGATACAATTTTGCAAGAGATGCGTTATTTTGGCGTACATAACTTTTTGGGCCGCAAAGTGAGGGGGTATGAGGCAGCGGAATGTATTTTGACCAAGAGGGCAGCGCTCGCGCTTAAGTCTGTTCAGCAACGGTTGGTCAAGCGGGGTTTGTCGTTAAAGGTGTATGATTGTTATCGGCCTGTGCGCGCGGTGAAAGACTTTGTCAAGTGGTCGCAAAATAACGATCAAAAAACAAAACCAGAATTTTATCCCACTTTGCCGAAAAGACGATTGTTTGCTTTGGGGTATATTGCCAGGCGCTCTGCCCATTCGCGCGGCAGCACGGTTGATTTGGCTATTGTACCTTTGCCGCCTGAACAACAACCGGATTTTTCTTTTGATAAGCAACGTGCTTGTTTTGAGAGTTATGAAAAACGGTTTGGAGATAACAGCCTTGATTTTGGCACTGGCTTTGATTGTTTTCATGAGCTGAGCCACACCAGAAACCCTAACATTGGTGAGATTGCGCGGCGCAATCGCCAGTTGTTGGTTTCTGAAATGGCGCGAGCTGGGTTTGTGAATTATTCTAAAGAATGGTGGCATTTTACGTTGCGCGATGAGCCTTATCGCAAAAAGCATTTTGATTTTCCGATTACCGCTTACAAAGGGGAGCTTGGGCGTGTTGTTAAGCAAAAGACGATTGGTGAACAAGAGATTAAAACTGAAGTGGTAGAAGAGGAAAACAGGTCGGAGTTTGATTTAGAAAAACAAGTAAAAAAGGTTCCGTTACGGGTGGTATGTGTGGCTGAGGATGATGTTTTGAATGTTCGGGCAGAGCCGAACTCTAAAGGGGAGCATGTAGGCAGCTTGCCGCCCAACGCGGTTGGTATTCAGTATAAAAAGTGTTTAGGGGATGTGTCTATAGAACGTTGGCATGCCCTTCCTACACAAAAGAGAAAAACAACGGTCATGCCTTGGTGTGAGATTTCATCGTATAAGCGGTTATCTTCTTCTTTAGATGAGATCGCTATTGAGGGGTGGGTTTCTGGTGCGTTTGTTGTGCCTGAGGGGACAACAGCGCGGCCTTGTCTTTATCGCCGTTAACAGGCGGTTAAATTTAATCTTAAAATTTTATTGTTTTTTCTGATCGCGCGCTTTCAATCAATAATTGCCTGGCTTGCGATAAATAATTTATTACATTTTGTGTCAATAAAAAACACCATATAATTAATAGTATTTTCAATCATTTATGACAAATTATGTATGGTTGTTTGTGAGGTGTTTTATGAATATTGTAATCGTCGATTCCAGTAGCGTTGGATTGAAAATTTTATCGTCGATGCTGGAGTATCAAGGGCATAAAACCCATGTTTTTACAGATGGGCAAGAGGCGTTTGATTTTATTCGCTCTAATTTAGACGTAAATCTATTGCTTACCGGTTTAGAGCTGAAGTCTATGTCTGGTTTTGAATTGTGTTGGGATGTCCAATTGCTGTGTCAAAGAGGCAGGCAGATTTATATTATAGCAATGTCCTCTAATCATGATGAACGAAAATTAATCGAGACGCTTGACAGTGGGGCTGAAGACTTTATTACCAAACCGCCTAAAGAGCAGGAATTGTTGGCCCGTTTACGGGTGGCGCAGCGCATGCAAAGCATGCAAAAAGAGGTGATCAAGCTGGCTTCACTTGACAGTTTGACAGGTATTTTAAACCGTCGTGCGTTTTTTGACCATTGCGAACTGCATTGCCAAAATGCCAAAAATGGGGAAGCGCTTACAGCCATCATGTTTGATATTGATCATTTTAAAAGGGTCAATGATGTTTATGGACATGACATTGGTGATAAGGCGTTAACATGCGTGGTGAATACAGTGCAAAGTGAGTTTGGTTTGTTTGCCCGTATGGGCGGTGAAGAGTTTGCTTTGTTGTTGCCGCGGATTGCCAAAGACAAAGCATTGGACATTGCTGAACAATTAAGAATTGGTGTTGAAAAATTACGCATTGATGCGCCTAAAAAGTCATTAAAGATCACTTGTAGTTATGGGGTAAGTGAGTGGCAAAAAGGTGATACGATTGAAAGTCTTTTAAAACGCGCTGATTTGGCTCTTTATATGGCAAAAGAGAGTGGGCGTAATCAGGCGTGCTTTGGTGAACATAACATTCAAATGGCTGTGCCTGAGCGTTCTAAAAAGAGGGTGGAGATTTGTTATCTGTCTTAACCTATTCTTGCTTGAGCATAAGTTAGCAAACTGGCCAATCGGGTTATAAAACGTTTTTAGGATTTATAAGGGTCTGTCTTTTTAGCCTTTTCTTTTTGAGGCTAGACAGGTTAGCTTACTGTGTTTTGTGGCGTGCCTTTTTGGAAATTTTCAATATTGGCTATCAATTGGTCCCAAAGTGTGCGAATGGCTTCGTTGCTGGCCCAGGCAACATGTGGGGTGATGATCACATTTGGCAGATGAGCAATTTTTAACAAGGGGTTGTCAGGAGCTGGTGGCTCTGTTGAAAGGCAGTCAAAGCCTAGCCCGCGAATTTGTCCGGTTTCAATGGCTTTGACAGCGTCTGCTTCGTTCACAATGCCGCCGCGGCCAGTATTGATGATAATGGGTTTTTTGCTCATTTTTGCAAATTCAGTTGCCGTGATTAGGTCTTTTGTATCTTGGTTTAATGGGCAGTGGATTGAGATAAAATCTGACTGGGCTAAAAATTCATCAAAAGGCACATAAGGTTTATGTGGGTTATTATCATTAGGACGTCCGGCATACATGATGCCCATGCCGAAACCAGAGGCTAGCCGCGCCAAGCCTTGGCCAAGAATGCCTCGGCCGATGATGCCTAGAGTTTTGTCATGCAGGCTTTCAATTGGGTGATTAAAGAAACAAAAATGTTGTGCGTCTTGCCATTTGCCTTGTGTGACGTCTTGTGCAAAGCCGGGAAGAGAGCGGGCAAGAGATAACATCAAGGCCATTGCATGTTCAGGTACTGAATGTACCGCATAGCCTTTAATGTTGCTCACAACAATGCCTCTGGCGTTGGTTTCGCCAAGGTCGATGTGGTCATAACCTGTGGCAGCAATTGCAATCATTTTCAAATTTGGAGAATTTTCAATAACTTCTTTTGGGAATTTCACCTTGTTGGTAATGGCTATGTCGATATCTTGTAAGCGTTCAATGATTTGAGCAGGTGAGGTTGTATCGTATTCAACCCATTCATGGTTGAATTGGGGACGAGTGAGCTTGAATTCAGGTGGGAAGGTACCTTTGTCGAGGAGTGCTATTTTGGTCATAATTAGCTGTTTCGCGTTTAAGTTTTATTGTTGTACAAAAAAGACATATGGTTTTCTAAATGTGTTTCTGTCCAAAAGCATAACATTTATACTTTTGGTCAACTCTTTTATCATGTGTCTTTTTATTTTAACAATAAAAAAACGGGGCAATAATTTATTGCCCCGCTTTAAAATTATTGTCATCTGACCGTTTTTAACGGTGGCGACGATAACAATGGCGTGTACGACGTACAGCACCGCGTATGGCGACACGTTCTGTGCGCCAGCCATATACAGCTGGTTTTACAACCGTGTGATGACGTGCACGTTTTACCACAACACGATGACGTACAGTTCTGTAAACAGCTGGGTGATGCACTTTATAATGCTTTGCTGGTGCAACTTGTACACGAACAAGGCGTGATGAATAACGTGCAGGCACTCTTTCACGCCAAGTTTTTGCCCGGCGGACAAGAACTTTACGTGTCACTGTTTTGTAAACAGGACGGTGATAGACACGGTGAACGCGACCGCGGCTTGTCAT
>JANQQH010000203.1 GCA_028285025.1 Hyphomicrobiaceae bacterium
TTCACGCACAGAAGATGGTAAAATCTACCAGCGCCCGTTTGGCGGCCATATGCAAAATTTTGGTGAAGGACCACCTGTGCAGCGCACCTGTGCCGCAGCGGACAGAACTGGCCACGCCATCTTGCACACCCTTTATGGCCAATCGCTAAAAAATGACGCTGAATTTTTCATTGAATATTTCGCCCTTGATCTGATTATGAGCGAAGACGGTCAAAGCCAAGGTTTGGTTGCCTGGAACTTAGATGATGGCGTGCTGCACATTTTCAATGCCAAACTGGTCATTTTGGCCACCGGCGGCTATGGGCGCACTTATTTCTCTTGCACCTCTGCTCACACCTGCACCGGTGATGGCAACGCCATGGTCGCCAGAGCCGGTTTGCCCTTGCAAGATATGGAATTTGTCCAGTTTCACCCCACCGGCATTTACGGTGCCGGGTGTTTGATCACAGAAGGGGCCCGCGGGGAAGGGGGCTATTTGGTCAATTCTGAAGACGAGCGCTTTATGGAACGCTATGCACCAACAGCCAAAGACCTGGCCAGTCGGGATGTTGTCTCACGCTCGATGACCATGGAAATCAGAGAAGGGCGCGGTGTCGGCAAGGAAAAAGATCACATCTTCCTGCATCTTGACCACCTAGACCCAGCCGTCTTGGCCGAGCGCCTACCAGGCATTTCTGAAAGCGCCAAAATTTTCGCCGGTGTTGATGTGACCAAAGAACCAATCCCGGTTCTGCCAACGGTCCATTACAATATGGGCGGTATTCCGTGTAACTATTGGGGCGAAGTGCTGACCAAAAATGGCGATGATCCGGATAGCGTGGTCCCAGGCCTTATGGCGGTTGGTGAGGCCGCCTGCGTGTCTGTGCACGGGGCTAACCGTTTGGGTTCGAACTCACTCATCGATTTGGTGGTGTTTGGGCGTGCCGCTGGCATTCGCGCGGGCCAATTGCTCACCGGTGAAGAGGCAAGGCCAAAGGCGTCTAAAGAAACCATTGATAAAATCATCGGCCGGTTTGACAGTTTGCGCAATGCCGCTGGCAACACACCAACAGCAGACCTGCGCTTGGCAATGCAAAAAGCCATGCAAGAAGATGTTGCTGTGTTCCGTATGGAAGAAAGCATGGCGCAAGGCTGCCAGCGCATCACACAGATCTGGGACAGCAAAGACGACATCCAGGTCACAGACAGATCTTTGGTCTGGAATTCAGACCTGATGGAAACCCTAGAATTTGAAAACCTCATGGCGTGCGCTGTTACCACCGCCTACTCAGCGGTCAACCGCCAGGAAAGCCGCGGCGCCCACGCCAGAGAAGACTACTCTGATCGTGATGATGAAAACTGGATGAAACACACCTTGGCTTGGGTGGATGAATTTGGAAAAGTCACCCTAGATTATCGCCCTGTGCACAATTACACTTTGTCGGAAGAAATTGACTATATCAAGCCAAAGGCCCGCGTTTATTAAAAGAGTTTACTAAGCAAGGCTATTAAACAACCGATAACGCTTAACGCGTAACATAAAAATAAATTATTTTGCTGCAATTTGAAAAAGAGAATTAGGAATTGGAACCATGGTACAGCTCACACTGCCAAACAATTCAAAGCCCAAACGAGGCAAAGTTTGGAACAAGCCAGAAAAAGAGGGCACATGGCGCCAGTTCCATATTTACCGCTGGTCACCAGAAGATGACAGCAACCCAACAATTGACACTTATTTTGTCAACACAGATGATTGTGGCCCGATGGTGCTTGATGCAATCATATGGATCAAAAACACAATAGACCCCACCTTAACCTTCCGCCGGTCATGCCGAGAGGGCATTTGCGGGTCTTGCTCTATGAACATTGATGGCACCAACACGCTAGCGTGCACCAAAGGCCTTGATGAGATTAAAGGCCCGGTTAAAATCTACCCACTGCCGCATATGGATGTGGTCAAAGACTTGGTGCCTGACCTGAATCATTTTTACGCCCAGCACCGCTCAATTGAACCCTGGTTACAAACCACAACACCCGAGCCTCAAAAAGAATGGAAACAATCAAGGCAAGATCGTGACAAGCTAGATGGTCTTTATGAATGCATCTTATGCGCCTGTTGCTCCACCTCTTGCCCATCCTATTGGTGGAACTCTGACCGCTATTTAGGCCCTGCTGCTCTCCTGCAAGCCTATCGTTGGGTGGCAGACAGCCGCGATGAAGCCACTGGCGAACGGTTAGACAATCTAGAAGACCCCTTCAGGCTCTACCGCTGCCATACTATTATGAATTGCGCCAAAGCGTGCCCAAAAGGCTTGTCACCAGCCAAAGCCATTGCAGAACTAAAGAAGAAAATGGTCGAACGCAAATATTAAAGATCGTCATTTTGCCAGCGCTTTTCCGTAAATTTCATGGTTATAGTTTGGCATTTTGAACAAAGAGCCAGAACACTAACAATCTAAAACAGCACCTATATACCCCTGTGGCATGGGAGTGGTATCATGGCGAACAAAGACCACTCTCTTCGTAAAACGAAAATAATTTTGCCCCCTGGTATAGGAGAGGGCAGATTTTCCGTGCATTCTTAATTGAACCAATCCCCCCTTAAGCACGACCAATAAACAATCATAGCGTCTCAATTGCCTTAAACCGACCATTTATAAGGGCAAAGCGCATCAACGCAATTTTGGCCAAGGGAGAGTTTCATGCACATTCTATTAGGGGTTCTTTCAACCCTTTCAATCATCGCCATCATCATCTTTAGCCTAAGCACAATAACCAAGGCGATCGCGCAAACCAGCCTTGGCCTTTCTGAATTAGGGGGGCGTTTGCATCGCTTGTTTTTTGCCCGCAAAGCCAATCAACACCCCTTAACACAAATTACAGACCCAAGAGAGGCCGCCCTTGCTCTCATGGTAGCGATTATGAAAGACAGAGGTGAGCTCACCAGTGAACAAATTTCTGATTTAGAACATTGGGCAGAACATCGGCTCAACTTTACCAACCCAAGGGAAATGGTCACACTAGCTCGTTGGCACGTGAAAGACTTTGTTGAATCAGGCGCAGTTCTTTACCGCTTGGCCAAACCCATGGCCAAAAGATGCTCAGGCCCCCAACGCGCTGATATCATCGATCTGGCAACCCTGGCCGCCAGATCCGGGCATGGACGCATCACAGCCCTGCAAGCCCACACCATAAAAGAGTTAAAATATAAATTTGGCGATTTAAACCAAGAAGTGCTTTTGCGCGGATAAAACTTTAAAAAAATTAAGACCAGGTCCAAAAAAACTTGGACCTGGTCTCCCCCATTTATCACCCCACTGAATGGGTGAAACTTTATTTTTTGCAAATCTTGGCTGTGGCTTTGCAGCTCCAGCCCAGCAACGTCAAGCTACATTTATGAGACGGCTTAGAAAAACGATCATTTTGAACCGGCAAATTCCCCGTTGAGAGTAACAACATATCGTTGGCTTGCCATTTTGCCATCTCTTGCGTCAAGCCCCACCCTTGTGCTGAAGCTGTTTTGCACTCAGCTGCAAAAACAGGAGCTGAAAAGCCAAGCAATGCGCCGGCCACGACGCTGCCCATAACCCAATTTTTAAAAGACATAATAAACTCCTAACTATCCTCACCTGTTTGAAGAAGTGTAGGGTTAACAGGCCGCGACCCGCAAGCAAAACTTAAAAAGAGATAATATATAGAAACCACTCTGTTGCATAAATAGCGATAAGTTCAAAAGGCCCCAATATAAGATTATCGGGCAAAAGAGGGTAAAAAAGCATGATCACATACCAAAAAAAACTTGACGAACTGAACAAGAATTGGTTTTAAAGCAGCTTCAGTGTTGGTATATTAAAATCCCATCTTTTAAAAGATTATGCCGCCTTAGCTCAGTTGGTTAGAGCGCTTGATTGTGGATCAAGAGGTCCCCTGTTCAATTCAGGGAGGCGGTACCATTTCCCACCCCTTCACAAGCATAATGAAGCCCATCTTTTAAAAGGTACAAAGCCCCTCAAAATAGGTGATGATACTGGCCTCTTTACAACAAAAAGCCTCCTCCAAGAAAGCATAAAAAAAGGGCACTCTTTCGAGCGCCCTAGTTGATTGGTAAGGAGAGAACCTATTAAAGTTCCGTTCTAGTCATCCATAGGACGATTATCTTTAAACAACCGCCATCCAGATATCATTGAACTAATAATCGACTGGCGAGACATGATATCCTCCCGCACAGCGACATAAATATGGGTTATGGCAAACACGATGATCAGCCACATACCCAAATGATGCCAGGTGTGAACATCTTGGCTTTGTCCCATAAGCGGAATGAACCAAGAGCTAAACCATTGATATTGCCAGCTGCCCATGCCAGCCCCTTCGCCATAAAGCGCAAGGCCTGAAATGATCATGAAGATAGATCCCCAAACAAACATAATATGCATTGTAAGGACAGCAAGCGGGTTGTGTCCGGCATACTTCTTGGGCTCTTTCACCAAGAACGCATACCATTTAATCTCATGCCAAACATCGGCCCAAAAATGACCAGAAAAAATGTTTGGTAGAAAGATTTGTTTCGCATGGCTATTGCCTACAATGGCCCAATAGGCCCTAAAGACAAAGCCTATGATAAAGATATAGGCCGCTGCAAAATGAACGAAGCGGATATATCCCATCACATAGTGGTCACTCGCTTCCCCCGATGATA
>JANQQH010000206.1 GCA_028285025.1 Hyphomicrobiaceae bacterium
CCTTGGCGCTGAATACTTGGCTCTGTCGTGCCCAATTCGTCGACCCGGCGGCGTACCACTTCAATGGCACTATCAATGGTTGAGGAGATTTTAGCAGTAATAGCTGGCTCGGAAGGTTTAAGAATAATGCGTCCATCAGATGTTTTGGTGACTTCCAAATTATTGCCTGGCGTTGTGCCAAAAGATGTGGGTGGCAAGGGCTCGACTAAGGTTTTAACCCGTGCAAAAGCTTTTTCCAGGTCAGCTTCATTGGAGGGCTTAAATTCTACCCGGTCTTGCTTGACGGCCAAATTTTTGTAGCGAATGGCCCCTTGATTGACCCCGCCATCACGTTTGCCGCGCAAGGCTGTGCGCACGGAACCGCGCAGGATCTTTAATTGCTTTTCAATTAGCACCTTTTTGTCCATCTGCATTAAAAGATGCGAGCCGCCGCGCAAATCCAGCCCCAAGTTTAAGCGCAAATTCTGCATAAATAGGGGGTAAGAGGACAGATTCTTTTCAGGAATTAGATTTGGCAAAGCACAAAAAACGCCCAACAGCGCCAGCGCCCAAATCACACAGGTTTTCCATTTGGAAAAATGCAACATGCAAAAAGCCTTTCACACCAATCAAACAACGCGGCATCCTTTATTATATAAAGAGCCTGGTTTCATATTGTTTTTTATTTATCTTCAACAGGTTCCGTTTTTGACCGCAAATTGGCAACCGCTCCGCGGGCAACGCGCACACGCACGCCATCAGCTATTTCAACCTGAAATTCTTGATCATCCACCACTTTGGTGATTTTGCCGATCAAGCCGCCATTGGTCACAATCGTGTCACCGCGGCGCAAATTATCGATCATCTCACGATGTTTTTTCATCTGATTTTGTTGTGGCCGAATGATTAGGAAATACCAAATGGCAATCAATGCAGCAAACAGAAACACAGTTCCAAAAATATCTGCCCCGCCTCCGGTGGCTGATGTTTGCGCATAGGCTGGTGTTATCAACATAAATTCAATCCCTTAACCATTCACATTTTAAAGTGCTTTTTGTTAATATTAAAAAGCCAACAGGACTATAGCCGCTTAAAGCATGATTGCAAGCCATCCCTAACCCTCTATAGTTAGATTTTTTAAGAAAAAAACCTTTTTTGCCAAAGATGATAAACAAAACAGACGCAATTTTTATGAAAACCAATGATCTTTTCTCCCAAATTGGACGGATTGCTGATGCTTTGGAGCGTTTAGCCCCACTTAAGAGCGAATCCCTTCAATTTCAAGCCGGCAAAGCTTATCTCTGGCAAGGCGAGATACAATCCTTTGCCTTAATTGATACAGTCAACGCCATTGATTTAAAATTTCTGATTGGCATTGAGCACCAACAAAAAAAGCTGATGACCAATACCTCCAGCTTTGCCAAAGGCTTTCCAGCTAATAATGCGCTGTTATGGGGTGCCAGGGGCATGGGCAAAAGCTCGCTTGTAAAGGGCGTGCATCAACAACTGATGAAGGAAAATCCTGACTGGCGGCTTATTTTAATTGAAATTTTGCGAGAGGATATCAGCACCCTTACCGCTTGTCTTGATCAGCTTAAGCAAAGTAAGCACCGGTTTATTTTGTTTTGTGATGATCTTTCTTTTGATCAAACAGACAACAGCTATAAATCTCTGAAAGCCCTGCTTGAAGGTGGGTTGGCTGGGCGGCCTGATAATGTGATTTTTTACGCCACGTCTAATCAGCGCCATCTGTTAAACCGCAATCAATCCGAATATGACACCAGCACAGCGATCCATGGCGGTGATATCACCAATGAAACCATTTCTTTGTCGGATCGGTTTGGCTTGTGGCTTGGGTTTCACAATTGCACCCCTCAAGAGTTTCAAGAGATGATCACAACCTATGCCGCCCATTATCAAATTCCGTTGAGTGAGGAAGACCTGCTTAAACAGGCTCACCAATGGTCAATGGAACGGGGCAGTCGCTCTGGCAGAGTGGCCTGGCAATTTATTCAACATCTCTTGGGTATCCATGAGATTAAATAGCTTTGCATTGGCAATTATAAGACTTGTAAAAAGAAAGTTTGCGGGGTTAAATCCACAACTGTTAAGGTGTTACGTTAATACAATTTGGCATTTTTTTAAAAGCTGCTTATAGATTTTCTTATGCAAGACATCATAAATATTGAAGACGTGAACAAGACCTACAAAGGTGGGTTTCAGGCACTAAAAAATATAGACCTCACCATTAAGAAGGGAGAGATCTTTGCTTTGCTGGGGCCAAACGGCGCTGGCAAGACAACGCTGATTAGCACAATTTGTGGCATTGTTAACCCCTCGAGCGGTTCCATTCGCGTGAACGGCTTTGACATTGAGAGAGATTATCGCCAAACCAGAAGCCTCATTGGGCTGGTTCCTCAAGAACTAACAACCGATGCCTTTGAAAGCGTTTTTAACACCGTTTCTTTCTCGCGCGGTTTGTTTGGCAAACCAGCGAACGCGGCATATATTGAACAGGTCCTCAAAAGCTTAAGCTTGTGGGACAAAAAAGATGAGCCGATCATGAATTTATCTGGTGGTATGAAGCGCCGGGTGTTGATTGCCAAGGCTTTATCACACGAGCCAGAGATTTTGTTTCTAGATGAACCAACCGCCGGCGTTGATGTGGAGCTGCGCAAAGATATGTGGGGCCTGGTGCATCACCTCAGACAAGAGGGCACCACCATCATCTTAACCACCCATTATATTGAAGAGGCCGAACAAATGGCTGATAGGGTCGGGGTGATCAGCCAAGGTGAGATTATTTTGGTGGAGGAGAAAGATGAGCTAATGGCCAAAATGGGCCAAAAACAATTAGTGATACACTTGGCAGAACCGCTAGAGGCGATCCCATATACATTTGATGAATTTGATTTATCGCTTGAAGAAGACGGGGCAAATTTGGTTTACAGCTATGATGCCAGGGGCAACCGTACGGGTATTACGCGTTTGTTAAAGCGCCTGAGCGAACACAACATCACATTTAAAGACTTAGACACCAAACAAAGCTCACTGGAAGAGATCTTTGTTGAACTTGTAAAGCAACCATCATGAACACACCGGCAATCTGGGCAATTTATAAATTTGAGATGATGCGCGCGTGGCGCACTTTGGGCCAAAGCCTGGCCTCGCCTGTTATCTCAACCTGTTTGTATTTCATTGTTTTTGGCTCTGCCATTGGCTCGCGCATCACTGAGGTTGATGGCATTTCTTATGGCGCCTTTATTGTGCCTGGGCTGATTATGTTTTCCATTTTAACCCAAAGCATTTCTAACGCGGCCTTTGGCATTTATTTCCCCCGCTTTACCGGCACCATCTATGAGGTTTTGTCAGCCCCCATCTCACCATTGGAAATCACATTAGGTTATGTTGGCGCGGCGGCCAGCAAATCTATGATCTTAGGTTTGGTGATTTTGGCCACAGCGCATTTGTTTGTGCCCATAGAGATCAAACATCCCTTGATCATGCTTTTATTTTTGGCTCTGACATGCCTGACCTTTGCCATGCTCGGCTTTATCATCGGCATATGGGCTGATGGATTTGAAAAATTACAAATCATCCCTCTTTTGGTCATTACACCATTGGCATTTTTAGGTGGCACGTTTTACTCCATCTCCATGCTGCCACCGTTTTGGCAAACGATGACACTGTTTAACCCGGTGGTCTATTTGATCAGCGGCTTCCGCTGGAGTTTTTATGAAATTGCCGATGTGAATGTGGGCTTAAGCTTATTGATGATCACTTTGTTTTTAGGGCTGGCCATGGGTGTAATTTGGTGGATTTTCAAGACAGGCTATCGGTTGAAAACTTAAAACCGTTATGGCCCAAGGTTGCTTCACCCGAAATTCTCCATTCCTTAGCTGTCATGGATACCCGTGAGCAAAAAACTTAGGCCGAAGGGCCGTCGGCGCTTAGCGCCGCGCCGTCGCAGGGCGGGAGCGAAGCTCCCATAGCCCGTGAGACAATTAATGCCCCCCTGCCCCGTATTTGGAGGCGTAATCAACTGCCAGTCCGTAAACCGGATCATCAGTGTCTTTATCTACAATCAGCATGCCTGAGCGCTCAAGCAACATTTGGCAATCTCGGCTGAGATGTCTCAGATGGAGTTTTTTGCCATAGCCATCATAGCGGGCCGCTAACGCCTCAATGGCTTCTAGGGCTGAATGGTCCCAGACGCGGGCATTTTTAAAGTCAATATAGACCTCGTCCGGGTCGTCTTTAGGTGTGAACTGTTCTTGAAATTCGTTGGAAGAGGAAAAGAACAGTTGGCCGGTGACATGATAAACCTTGGCCCCATTGTCACGCAAACAATCGCGCACCTGAATGTGCTTGGCACTTTCCCAGGCAAATACCAGAGCGGATACGATGACACCCACCACCACCGCGATGGCCAGGTCTGTAAACACTGTCACCAGGGAGACAAGGATCAGCACAAAGGCATCAGTCCAAGGGATTTTGGGCAGCATCTGGAATGTGTCCCACGCAAAAGTGCCGATAACCACCATGAACATCACACCAACCAGGGCTGCCAGGGGGATTTGCTCAATTAAGGGTGAGGCAAATAAAATAAAGCACAGTAAGAAAAGGGCTGCAGCTATGCCAGAGATCCGCGTGCGGCCACCGGACGACACGTTGATCATTGTTTGACCGATCATTGCACACCCGCCCATAGAGCCAAAAAAGCCACTGACTACATTGGCCGCCCCTTGAGCCAGACATTCTTTGGACGCCCCACCGCGTTTTTCTAAAATGTCATTGACCAGGTTGAGGGTTAACAGGCTTTCAATTAAGCCAATGGCTGCCAGGATAAAGGCGTAAGGCACGATCACTTTTAGTGTTTCAACATTAATGGGCACCAGAGGTATGTGAAAGCTGGGGAGCCCAGCGCCAATTTTGGCCAGATCGCCAACGGTGCGGGTTTCTAAGCCGCCAAAGATGACCAATAAACTAACCCCGACAATGGCAACCAAAGGGGCCGGGATAGCCTTGGTCAATTTGGGGGTGACATAAATTAATACCATGGTCAGAACCAGCAGTCCGAGCATTAAATAAAGCTGGCTGCCTTGCATCCACTGCTGAACGCCATTTTCATCTGTCACTTTAAACTGAGAGAGCTGGGCCAGAAAAATCACAATGGCCAGGCCGTTGACAAAACCAAGCATCACCGGACGCGGCACCATGCGGATGAATTTGCCTAAGTGAAACACCCCGGCAAGCAACTGCAAGATCCCCATGAGAACCACCGTGGCGAACAAATATTCAACCCCGTGCTGAACAACTAGCGAGACCATAACAACAGCCAGGGCCCCGGT
>JANQQH010000207.1 GCA_028285025.1 Hyphomicrobiaceae bacterium
AAGATAGGCCATTTTTCTGCCGTTGCCCAGCATTTGGTTCAGGTGTTTTGGCCCGGCCCATTGACCCTTGTGGTGCCCTTAAAAGAAGGTGCTGGCATTTCTGGTTTGGTGACCGCTGGTTTAAACACCATTGCCTTGCGCAGCCCCGCTCATCCGTTAGCACAAATGGTGTTGGCTCAAAGCGGTCTGGCATTGGCCGCTCCCAGTGCCAATGTTTCAGGCACTGTCAGCCCGACAACCGCTGAGCATGTGCGCCGTGGACTGCCAAATGTAGATTTTATTTTAGATGGAGGGGCAACCACAAAGGGGCTTGAATCCACCATTGTGCAGATGGGCGAGGGAGACAAGCAGATTATCCTATTACGCCCCGGCCCAATAACCAGTGAGGCGTTGCAAGCTGCATGTGGGGTGAATGTTGTGAGCATCAAACAGGACCAGGCCGCCCCTGTATCACCGGGCGCATTGCTAAAACATTATTCGCCCAAAGCGACAGTGCGGCTTTTTGCCCAAGATCACAGACCAGGCGAAGGCGTGCTAGGGTTTGGGACTGAAACAGTGGGCAGCGATGTGCCGTTTTATAATTTGAGTGAACAAGAAGATTTAGATGAAGCGGCCCAGCGATTGTTTGCCGGGCTGCATTGGATGGATGCCCAAGGGGTCAGCGGCATTGCTGTGCGGCCCATTCCGAACCAGGGTGTAGGGATGGCGATTAATGATCGATTGCGACGTGCAGCGGCACAAGAATAACTGAAATGCGGACGAAACCTTAACCTCTCACCATGGAAGTTAAGGAATGCTCTAGGCTTGAGATTTAAGGCTTTGATATGTTGGATGAGCAATTAATAGACCGGTTTGTTCAAGTGGTGGGGGCAAAATATGCTTTGCAAACCCCTGATCAGCAAACCCCCTATTTAACTGAGTGGCGCGACAAGTATCAAGGGGTCACCAAATTGGTGTTGTTGCCAAGCTGTGTTGATGAAGTGGCTGAAATTGTTCGCCTTGCCAATGAAACAGCCACGCCTTTGGTGCCACAAGGGGGCAATACTGGTTTGGTCGGGGGACAGTTGCCGGATTTGTCAGGCGAACAGGTCGTGGTTAGCTTAAAACGTCTAAATCAAAAACGATCCATTTCACCTGTAAGCCAGTCGATGATTGTTGAAGCCGGGGTGACCTTGCTTGAGGCGCAAGAGTATGCACGCGACCATGAGCGCTTGTTTCCTTTAAGTCTTGCCTCTGAAGGCTCATGCCAGATCGGCGGCAACCTTTCAACCAATGCCGGCGGCATTCAGGTGCTTAAATATGGCATGATGCGTGATTTGGTGCTGGGCCTTGAGGTGGTGTTGCCCTCAGGTGAGATTTGGCACGGGCTATCAGATTTGCGCAAGGACAATACGGGCTATGATTTAAAGGCGTTGTTTTTGGGCGCAGAGGGCACGCTGGGGATTATCACCGCAGCTTGCTTGAAATTGTTCCCCTTGCCGGTTGAGCGCCAGGTTGCTTTTGTCGGGTGCCAGAGCCTTGAGCAAATGGCGGATTTATTTAAGCATGTGTCTGAACAGGCCGGGGCCAGCCTGTGTGCCTTTGAAATGCTATCACAGCGCGGACTTGATTTTTCTTTGCAGTTTTTAACTAAGCAAGGGCGAGCAGCAGAGCCACCATTAAAACAGGCTTGGCCTTGGTATGGGTTGATTGAACTTGAAAGCACCCAACAAGGGATAGTTGAACCTTTGCTGGAAACAGTGCTTGAGGGCGTCTTTTCTAAACAGATAATAGGCGATGCCGTGCTTTCAAGCTCGCAAGCACAAAGACAATCACTTTGGACTTTGCGTGAAGTGATGTCTGAAGCCCAAAAACCACAAGGAGGCTCGATAAAACATGATGTAAGTGTGCCAATAGCGCAAATCCCAGCCTTCATAAAACAGGCAGATGCAGTGGTAGAAAAGATGATCCCTGGGGCACGGCCTGTCCCGTTTGGTCATTTTGGCGATGGCAACATTCATTATAATGTCTCTCAACCGAAAGCGGCAGACAAAGATGATTTCTTGTCAAACTGGGAAAAACTTAATGAGGCCGTTTATGAGGTGGTGTTAAACCATAACGGATCGATAAGTGCTGAGCATGGCATAGGGTTGATGAAGCGCGACCTTTTGGCGAGGGTGAAAGATCCTGTCGCGATTGACTTGATGAAAACGGTTAAAAAGGCACTTGACCCAAAGGGGATAATGAACCCTGGCAAAGTACTTTAAAAATCAGTTGACTGGTTCGAGATTAAAATAAGTCTCCTTGCCGAGGAGGTTTTTTGTTTTTGGTAGCGGTCCGTTCATAATCTTTCACACGAAGAAACCCTTCGTTAACCGGCTTTAATAATTTCAAAGCCTCTTTTGCCCGCACGTTTTTAACATCTAACCAGTTTTCAAAATCTTTTTGCTCAATAATGGCCGGCATGCGCTCATGCACTGGGGCAACTTCCCTGTTGGCCCCAACCGTAATAATCACCGCGCTTTCAAATTCACTGCCATCCGCGCCCAGCCAATGATCCCAAAGACCAGCAAAGGCCATGGGGGCTTGGTTTATCTGTTCTATTTTGTGCATTTGGCGGTTGTTTTTTGGCCCTGACCATTCGTAAAAGGCGTCTGCCGGAATGAGGCAGCGTTTGTGGGCAATTGAGGTGCGAAACGAGGGTTTTTCAAGCAGCGTTTCAGCTCTGGCATTGATGATAAGGGCAAAGTCATCAGGGTCTTTAACCCAGTGGGGGATAAGACCCCACCTTACCAAAACCAACTCTCGCTTGTTGGCCTGAGAGTTTCTGACAATCATAATAGGCTCAGTTGGGGCAACGTGTTCACGTGGAGGAAAAGAGGCTTCCGTTTCTAAATCAAACAGCTCTTTTATGGCTTGTGGCGGAGAAATAACAGAAAATCTTGAACACATAAAAGGGCTTTCATAAAGGTTAAAATGGCTAGAAAGTTACATTTGAGCATTATTTAAACTGTTTAACAGTCATTCTCTCTGCTTTTTATCTTCATGCGTATCATTTTAATAAAATAAAATTCATTTTGTAACCATTTAGAAACCACTATGCCCCACAATACCAATCCAAGGCATGGTTTTTCCCAGACACCATTAGGGAAAAGCAAGAAAAAACAGAGTTACTGGTATTGCGTGAGTTAGAGTAAAATGACTGATAATGGTTTGGCGAAAGCTGTTCAGCAAAAATTCCAAAGTTCCATGACCGAGCATTATCGCTCACACTTGGATGGAACAAATATCAATAAAAAATCAATGTTGACCACGGATTATCTAAATCACTTTAGTGGTGTGTTGATGCTTATTGAAATGTTACCAACAGACCCGGAAACTTTTGCTGAAGACGTTTTGGATTGGTCACCGCTTTCCTATGAAGAGCATTTTGAAGTCACCGGCTTTAGAGATAAAGAACTGGCGGTAAAAGCCTATGAACATGCCCCTGTTGATATCCGTCAAGCCTTTGACGGTGTGGTCGACGAGCTAAACGGAACTTTGGTTGGTCTTTTGGATGAAATTAGATCGTCCATGGAGCAACAAAAAACGGATCAACTGGTTGAATTTTGCTCTCAAATGACACCGCAGGTACGCGACTTAATCAGTCAAGCGGCTGATATTGTCAATGAGGGAACCAGCAATGTGGTTGAGTTAAGCACAGCCATGGACCAAGAAAGCTCTGATGCAGCCCAAGATGAAATTGACGCCTTATTTGATTAAGGGGTGAAATCTAATTCAGCTCATTTTGCTTTGTTGCTTCTTCATATCGATAGCCAACCCCGTGCACGGTTTTGATAATGGTTGGATTGGTTGGCTCTATTTCAATTTTTTGACGCAACTGTGAAACAAACTGGTCCAGTGCCCTGCTATTGGCCATATAAGGACGCCCCCAGCATTTTTCAAATAGGTCATGCCTTTTGATCACCATACCTTTGTTCCGAAACAGCATTTCTAAGACATTTAATTCCCTCAAAGTCAGCTCAATGGTTTTGTTGCCCGTCTCTGCGCGCAAAGTTGTCGGGTCAATCGATAGATGTCCCATAATAAAAGGGGCCGATTTATTTATGATATTAGTGCCCGATTTTGCCACACGCCGGGTGATGGCTTTAATGCGTGCAATCAATTCCCTCGTGCCAAAAGGTTTGGCTATATAATCATCAGCACCAAGTTCAAGCCCGACAACTCTATCAACTTCTTCGCCCTTTGCTGTTAACAAAATGATCGGGATGTTTTGATCATGTTGGCGAATAAGCCGGCATAATTCAAAACCATCAAGTTCGGGCATCATAACGTCTAAGATACAAAAATCTGGTTTTCGTTTTTCAAAGGCGAGGAAAGCTTCATGGCCGTTCTCTGTCATTGTGCACTCAAATCCTTCTTCTTTTAAAAGAACCTCTAGACCATTTCTTAAATTATCATCATCTTCGGCAATTAAGATATGCATGATGAAGCCTTCCTTTGGTTTTTGGCTGAGGTTTTCTCTATTGGACCGATTTGCATAGTTAAAATAAAACGAGCACCTGGATGAGCCGGCTCGCAGGTGATGGTGCCATTATTGGCCTGAGCTAATTGTTTGCACACCGCTAAACCAAGTCCAAAGCCTGCATGTTCTGGGGTGCCTGTTTGAGGAGTATTTTGCTGCGAAAAAGGGGAAAAAAGCGCCGTTGCTTTGTTAGATTTAAAATCATTTCCCCAATCACGCACAGTAAGGGTAAATTTTGAAAGTTCCAGTTTTGAACTGATGCGAATGCGTTTGCCTTTGGCATATTTACGCGCATTGTCAATCAGGTTCACCAGAATTTGTTCAAGCGCACTGGCATCAATCATCACCTGTTCTGAAGCAGCCAAATTATAGGAAATTTTGTTGTGATCATCACCCAGCAACGGGGTCAGACGGCTGATAGTTTCAGTGATAATATGGTCAGGGATGGCTGAAGTTTTTAAACGCTTATTTGGGTTTTTGCCCTTAGAGATGGTCAAAGCATTATTGACCAGATCAGAAAGACGCGCCGTTTCAGCTGCAATCACTTTTGTATAGCTAGTGATGTCTTTATTGTCGTTGGTTGAAGGGCTTTTTTTTGTTTTCGACAAAATAAGATCTGCATAAAGCTGTAAGTTTGTTAAAGGGGTGCGCAATTCATGTGACACGCTAGCCGCAATAGCTGTGCGTTTGTCCGCCTCAGCCAAAGCTTGCTTTTGTGATCGAAACAGGAAAACAGCGATCACAGTTAACAGAGCCGCCAAAGGTAAAGTCAGCGCAGCAATGGTCAAAAAGAAATTTCTGCTCGTTGTTGGTTTGGTCTGAAAGGCTTCTAAGTGCCAGAAATATAAAGGGTTAGACAGTTGTTTTTGGGCAGTTATAGTGGCGCTGAACGGATCTTTGTTTTGCCAAATAGACTTGTTGTCAATGTTAATAAGCCGAATATGTTCTAAGTTGTCGTGGGAAACATCTTGAGCCAGCACTTTGCTGACTTCTTGGATAATCCATTCCCGATTAAGGACGGCACAGAAGGTGTAGTTTATTTTATTCCGCCAGCAATATAACAGCTGATGGCCTTGTGAGGTGAGGTAAGCTGACCAAACACCTTGGGACCGAGACGGGGCGGGCAAATTGTATAATTTATTTTTCGCCGTACTTAAGGCACTGGCTATTTGTTTTAGCGTCTGACTTTCGGAGTAAAGTTGTTCAGTCACTTCTCTGGGCGGATAAATGCGATCGCCATTCTCATCAAATGAAACAATCAAGTTAATTCGCTGCTCTTCATATTGAGGACAACTTTGTTGAAATGTGCAGCGTAGCGCCCATAATCCTTGTGAGTGAACATCAAGCACATCTGCTTGTAGTTGTAATTTTAGTTGATAGAGATGTTGGCTAATTTTTTGATCCAACTGGCTCAAACGAGCCGACATCACCTGCTGTTCTTGCAATTGATAGGTGTTTAGCTCGGATTTCATGGTGTTCAGACCAAACAGTCCGAGACTAAAAACAGGCAAGGCAACAAGGGCTGTAAGAAAAAACCCAAATTTCTGACGCTGGTTCATAGTCAAATGTTTACGCTTGGTGAAAGACTTTGCCAAGCTTCTGACAGTTTTTTTACATTTTATGCTTACTTGAAATTCGCAAATCGTGCAGTTGCAAGACTTTACGTATCTTTTGAAGAAGGTGCTGCAGACCATATCGGGAGCGATGGCCTGCAGCTTTGTGGTTGGTTGGCGCGTTCGCGAGGGAACGAACGGTATGACGCCAATTAAGTCACTATATCATTACAAGTTAGCTTGTCTGTTCACGTTTTAATATTGGCTTATAACATCCGCGTGAAGACAGTGAGATTTTTGTAATCTCGTAAAGGATAAGAATAATTGTATATCAAAAGGCTTTTCAAGCTTGGTTTCTTGGGAAAAAGACAACCAACTATGGATAAAATAGTCTATGGCCTTGCGATTTTGACAGTATGGAGAGAAGCTTAGCCTTTCAGATTCGCTTAATATTTTTTACAACAAGGGCTTTGTTCACAAAAATGGCCGCAAATCAGAGCAAAAAAAATGTGGCTCACTCATCAACCAGGCATGTCAGCCTGTTTCTAGATGTTTTGGTAACAAGTATTGTTGCTTTAACAGGCTCAGCCGTAGCCCTTGGGCTATATTTACAAGCCGGATTTGGGCTTGTGCCGGCACTCAGTGTGGGGGCCGGTTTGTTTGTATGGCTATTATCGGCTCATTTTTTGATCACACGGATGAGATTAAAACGTGTGATCGATCAACAGTTGAACGAGCTTACTAAGGATGTGTCCCATTTAAAAAAAGAAACAGAAATAACAGACCTTCTTGCGCAAGGGCACAACGAATTACTGACCGGTCAAAACGCGCTTGAAAACGCAATAGGGGTCATCGTTAAACGCATGGATCAATATGATCATCGGCTAAAAGTCCTTTACAAGCTTGGCAAGGAAAAAAAGGATCAACTTTCAAAACAAGACATCGCCGATCAAGAACAACGCCTTAGTGATATAGAGGGAGATCTGGTGCGCCTAAGTGCGCATATTGAACGGGTTGAAGGCCAAGTGGATGAAAATTTGCGCCAACAACTTTATCTTGTCAAAGCTGAATTGGATGTACTGGAATTAATCGTAGAAAAATTTGATGTGGCTTTACCTGCCTCTGCTCAACAGGGCCAAAGCACTCCATTTGCTCAAAAAGCTTTAACAGTCATTGAAGGGCTGCGGGCCTTGCCAATCATGAAAGAGATCGAGGGCAACACAGGCACCCCAGCTTACTCACCTTTGCAAAACACAACACTCAAAGCTGAGGCAATAGAAGGGCCAAAAACATTAGAAGTAAGCCAAGCCTTACTTGAAGAAAACACCAGCCAGGAAAAAAGTCTGCCTGATCCTACTGCCAGCAACGAGAAAAATGAAGAAAAAACAAGATCGTCTCAAGAAGCATTATTGGCCGCCGTCAATGAAGCCATTCAAGACAATCGGATTGATCTTTATATGCAGCCTATTGTCTCCCTGCCAGAGCGTGAGTTGGTTTTTTATGAGGCCTTTTCTCGTTTGCGCAATGAGTTAGGCCAACTTTTATTACCGCGCGATTTTGTTGCCATTGCCGATATGGCCGGCTTGATGCCACTGATCGATAATCAAATGATCTTACGCACTGTTCAGGTCATTGAGCGGTTGGTGTCACGCGGCAAAGGCAAAACGGTTTTTTGTAATCTGGCAATGAACTCTTTACGCGATGCAGATTTCTTTGCAGAATTTATGGACTTTATGGAAGCCAATAAGTGGCTAAGTGCCCATTTGGTATTAGAATTCTCTCAAGAGAGTGTCGAGGCTATGGAGCCGCATGATTATGAAAGATTAAAAGCCGTTGCAGATTTAGGCTTTCGTTTTTCTATGGATCATATTGAGCGGCTTGATATTGACTTTAAAGCCTTAGCACAGATGAATTTTGCCTATGTAAAACTAAATGCGTCTTTATTATTGGGCAATGCCGGAAATTTAGGAGCAGAAATTCACCCAGCCGATTTGGACCCTTATTTAAACCGTTTAAATATCGCCATGATTGTCGATCATGTCGAACGCGAGTCCATTGTGCGGCAATTGCGAGATTATAATGTAAATTACGCCCAAGGCCTATTG
>JANQQH010000220.1 GCA_028285025.1 Hyphomicrobiaceae bacterium
CTCACGATCAAACTGCCCATCAAGCAAGCGTGCTTGGGCGCCTTCAGCGCGACCAAAACCAACAATCTGCTCAATGCCGACTTTCTTAGCAGCCTCAACCAATCGTGGAAAATGCCGGTTGTCGGCAGGCAAAACCACCCCACCACCAGGTTTAACACCAGCAAAAATCTCCGCTTTTGCATCAGCAATTTCTTCTTCATTGGCAAAATGGCCAATGTGCACCGGCGCCACCGTTGTAATCAGCGCCGCATCAGGCGTGATCATTTTGCTGAGCGGCCCAATTTCCCCAGCATGGTTCATGCCCACTTCAAACACCCCAAAGCCACTTGATTTAGGCATACGCGCCAGGGATAAAGGCACACCCCAATGATTGTTAAACGACTTAACCGAGGCATGAGTTGGCCCACTCCGCTCCAGCATGTGCTGTAACGCTTCCTTCGTGCCTGTTTTGCCAGCACTCCCGGTAACAGCAATAATTTTAGCCCCCGTGCGCGCCCGTGCTGCACGGCCCAACGCTTCTAATGCAGCCAAGGTATCAGGTACATGAATAAGCACACCAAACTCACCAAGTCCCTCTGCTTGAAAACCTTTTTTGACCAAAGCCGCTCCAGCACCAGCTTGAAACGCCGGGCCAACAAACTTATGCCCATCCTGGCTAACCCCTTGAATGGCCACATAAAGCGCACCGCGCTCTAATGTTCGACTATCAATCGAAATCGAACCAATCTTACAAGAGTTTTGCCCTTCAAGTTCAAGACTGCACTGCCCCTGCACCGCTTCAACAATCTCGGCAACGGTCCATAAATCACTCATAGCTCACCAAGCGCCTCCGCCACCGCATCATGATCTGAAAACGGCAAAACCTGATCACCCACAATTTGACCGGTCTCATGCCCTTTGCCAGCAATAAGCAAAACATCCCCCTCACCAAGTTCTCTGATCCCAGCTTTTACAGCCTCAAGCCGATCACCAATCTCAACGGCATCAGGGGCCGCTTTTAAAATTTGCGCCCGGATCAGGTCTGGTGCTTCAGAGCGCGGGTTATCATCCGTGACAATCACTTTATCTGCAAGCTTTTGCGCAATCGCGCCCATTTGTGGCCGCTTACCCTGGTCACGGTCCCCGCCGCACCCAAACACAACAATCAAACGCCGCTTTTTATACGGCAACAAAGCTTCTATTGCTGTTTGGAGCGCATCAGGCGTATGAGCATAATCAATAAATACCGGCGCCCGTTGTTTGGTCCCCACCAATTCAAGCCGCCCCTTAGCCCCTTTTAAGGTCTTGAGTTGTTCAAGCACATCAAGCAAGGGCACACCGCCCGCGGCAACCATAGCCGCTGCCACCAAAGCATTGCTGGCTTGAAAGTCTCCAACAAGCGGCAAATTAATTTCACTGACCCCGCGATGATGAACAAGTTGGATCACCTGATTAAACCCATCTCGTTCAATCGACTTAACGTGCAAATAACGCCCCATTTGACCAACGGTCATCACATTTTTTTCATACCGTTCACACAACTCAACCACTTGTGGTCCGCCCGGCGCATCTGCATCAACAACCCCAATCCCCCCCGGCACGAGGAGATCTGAAAACAATCTTTGTTTTGCGCCAAAATAATCTTCAAAAGTCGGGTGATAGTCCAAATGATCACGGGTGATATTGGTAAAAGCAGCCACTTCAAACCGCATGCCATCAAGCCGTCTTTGCGCCAGCCCATGGCTTGAAGCCTCTAACACAACATGGTCAACACCACCCTTAGCCAGCCCTTGCAACAATTCATGCAATGTTACCGGATCAGGCGTGGTATGCTTTAGCTTGACCTCCCCCAAAGAAGACGAGACCCCAACCGTGCCAAGGCTTGCCCCTTCCATGCCAAGGCCATGCCAGATCTGACGCACAAAACTGGCCACAGAGGTTTTACCATTGGTCCCGGTTACTGCAATCGCATGAGCTGGCTGGGGCGCATAAAACCGCGCCGCCATTTCCGCCAAACCAAGACGAGGATCTTTTTGTTTTAGTAACGGAATAGAGGACGGCACCTGGCCTTCAAAATTCTTATGGGTTAAAATCGCAGCCGCCCCGTTTGCAATTGCCTGATCAATAAATCGGGCCCCATCAACCGCTACCCCAGGCAAGCCAGCAAACAAAACCCCCTGGCTCACATTCCGGCTATCGGCTGTCAGCCCCACAATCTCCACATCAGGCTCACAAGCCACATCGATCAAATCAGACAATTTCATAAAGTCTTAGTCGCCCCCTCATCGAGACTTGCTGCGTGCCTGAAATTCCAGGCGGTCGCATTTGATAAGACTTTTAAAAACTTAATGCTTGGCCGTCAAACGATAAGGTACAGGAAAGAAGGGTTTTACCTTTAAAAGCGGTGCAATGCGTGAAATTAGCCGTTGTGTGGTTGGCACAGCGTTCATTCCCGCCACTGTCAGCCCATGAGAGGCTTTTGTAGCTTGAGGTTCATCAAGCATCACAAACACCGCATAATCAGGCTTATCATAAGGGAACACACTCACAAAACTGGTGCGCACCTTATCTTTAGAATCCTG
>JANQQH010000222.1 GCA_028285025.1 Hyphomicrobiaceae bacterium
CAGTTTGCAAAAGCACACTCAAATTTGAAGGCCAATCTTTTGTCAGCGGCCTCATTAACTGCAAAGGCCTAACATGCCATCAAGATATGAACTGTACAGGCCTAAACATCACCTCAAATCACAGGCAAGATAGCGCCCTTTATTTTGACAATGCCACCCTTAAGGCAGACTTAGACTTAGGCGGCAACTTTTCCGTCATTGGCACAACCTTGTTAAAAGGCACAACCATTCATGGTAACTTCAATGCGATAGGCGGGACATTCCAAAACCTGAGCCCTGAGGGTGACAGAACAACCTTACAGCTACAAAATTGCCTCCTTAAAAGCCAAATCAATTTTCAATACGCCAATTTTCTAGGACCTATCGCATTTGAAAATTGCACAATTGGTGGAGATTGCGACCTAAGCAACATTGCCTGTTCATCACAAATGAAAAAAGGAGCCATCAGCGCCCTAAGAATTGAAAATTGCCACATTAATAGCAACTTATTTCTAGCCCAAAGTGTCATTAAGGGCCAAGTTTCTTTAAAACACACAACACTGGCCAACTCTCTCAATTGCAACTTTTCATCGCTTGAAAACGTCAACGTGGAACATGTTGGCCATACACTGAAGATCGAACATGTACATATAGGGTATGACCTATTGCTTGCTCATGGCTTCGTCTCCAAAGGGCACGTCAACATCAACAGCTCACAAATAGACAATGACCTCATTTGCACAGGCGCTCACTTTCAAGGCCAATTAGAGATAAAGAACAGCACCGTTCAGGGATGTTTGAACCTGGACCATCCATCCAAACCAGAAACAAAATTTGAAAACACCCTCTCTTTGATGGGCACCAAAACCTACAGCCTTCAAGATGACAAACGCAGTTGGCCCGCCCAACTCAATCTAACAAATTTCACCTTTAAACATTTTGCCTCTCAAAGCCCTGTTTCAGCTCAAGAGCGTTTGTCCTGGCTGGCCAGACACAACAGCGATAATACAACAGCTTATACCCAAACCATTGAGGCCTTCACCAGACGGGGCAAACACCACCAAGCTTCACAAATTGCTCACACCAAAGCACATCGTGACTATTGGCAAACCCTTAAAGACAACATTCATCGCCGCAATCAATACTCCATTCCTCCCACACCAATCATTCAAATATCACGCAAAGCCTTTTTATGGCCTCTGCACTCGGTAATCTGGCTGATATATGGCGGTCTATGGCGTTATGGTTATGGAATTACACGGCTTATCACCATAAGCCTTTTCATCACCGCAATCAGCGGGCTTATCTATCAAAAAGCTGAAACTCAAAATTTATTCATGCCAAAAGCGCTACAGCTCACCTTGAATGAACAATTTGCCTCTTGCCAGCCAGAAAAGGGCGGCTCATGGACCAAATGCGACCTGCCACAAATCCCCTCTTTTTCCCCATGGCTCTATTCTGTTGACACCACTCTACCCTGGTTGAACTTGCAACAAACCGCACACTGGCATCCAAGAGAAAGTGGTTTTCAACTCTCACTTCCTACCCCTTCATGCCTGCAGTGGTCCAAACAATGCCTTAAGACCAAATGGTCTCCCATTCATCTTGGCAAAAAGGGCGTGCGCAACATCACCCTCACCCAAACCATTTTAGGCTGGGTCTTATCCCTCGGGATAATTTTTGTGATCTATAAAACGGCCAGCCTTAAGCAAAAAATAAAAGATTAAAAAAGAAACACCCTTGTAAACTAAAAGACCAGCCAAAGGGCCGGTCTTTTTATTGGCAAAATTATGCAGCCTTTTTAAGCGCTTTTTTGGCTTTTTTCAGCTTTGTTTGCTGCTTATCAATGGTCTTCTTGCGAGCCTTGATTTCTTTTTTAAGATTTTTCACTTTTTTGCTAGCCATAATCATAATCTCCTTTTGGCTGTATCACACAAAAAACAGTGCTTGGCACATGAAACGTTTAATCCTTACTTTTTTCCTGCTCAGCAAGAAAACCACGGATAAACTTTCTAATTTCACGCGCCGCGCTGCTATCTAACTCTTCGCAAACCTCAATAAAACGGTCACGCTCTTGCCCATTTATGCGGATAACCAATTGGCTATCCTTTTTATTTTTTTTCTTTCTTTGTTTTGTATTGGCCATAAGCGAATGTATCTATCGTGGTTTGCAAAAGATATGCAATGTATATACATTGGTATACAAAAAAGCAAGCAACAAAAAGTTCCCTATCAGGTCCTGTTGAAAACTTTAAAATGAAAGGGTTTCAGGCGGCCTCGTTACCGTACAGCTTGCAAAACGAAAAGTCTGGTGAAGGATCCAATATTCAAACGACCGAACCAACCAATTTGCCCAAAGCAATATTCACCAAATAATCCATCAACAGGCTGAGCAAGGAAGACAAGGCTGTCATTGCGGTGGCAAATTAACCACTACAACCCAGAAATGTGCTATTAATACAACATGGCCTCATAAATGAAGGCCCCATTTTGGTTTTATATGGCAAAATTATGGCAACATAATTAGTCTCAATTTCAGGTTGTACAATTCATCAAGTAGCCAATAAAGGAGAAAGGCAACCTGTAAGGTTAACTAAAAATGGGTCTCGATTGACCCTCAGTAAACCGAGTGCCAAAATTTATTAACGTCTTGAAGCGGGGTTTGTAATGCGTAGGAGCTTCAAGCATGTTTTTCAAAGCAATTGTACCTACAGGTACAAATGCCAGGTGTTTTCTAAATGCCAGGCTTTTGCTATCAGCCGCCTTCATATCATTAATCGGCTTGGGTCCACCCCCAGTAAATGCCCAACAAGCGACACCAGACAGCTGGACAGGATTTTACGGTGCTGTCGGTGGCGGTTTCGCCTGGACCGATTTCGACGTCGATATTGATATTGATGGCACCGCCATGAAGCGTCAACAACTATGTAGACTAATAAGGCGTCCACCCCCTCCCCCACCCCCACCGGGGCCAATCGTTATAAAAAAACCGCCACCACCACCGCCGCCAAAATGGAAGTGTAAAAAGTTCAAACCAAAGTCACACGACTTTGCCTACAGCGATAGCTTCGACCAGGAAGCAAACCACGGCTTTGGCACAGTACAACTTGAATACAAGCAGGATCTTGGGAATTTCGTAATCAGTGCCTTTGTCGACACTGATAAATATTTTGGTTCAGGCGAAAATTTCTCTGATGTTTACAGCCACAAGAAGCACTATTTTGCTCTTGATGGCTCCATTGATCTTGATTATAGCGCCACAATTGGCGGCACACTTGGCTTCAAAATTAACCCGGACACTTTGATCTATGGTCTTGCAGGCTGGACGTACCTCAAGCTTGATACTGATCTTCAATTCTCTTCCCGGGCCTATCACGGTCACAAAGGCATGAAAGAGCCTGTTGAAATTCATAATGTTGGTCTTTCAATGCCTGACGAACTGGATGGTCTGACACTTGGTGCCGGTTTCCAGACCAGACTAAGTGACACAATGTCTTTCAAAATCGAGTATCGTTATACCGATTTTGGGGATGACAGCGCCTCCAGCTCATTCTCATCCTCACATACATCCCAGAAATATCTAGGATATGGAAAGAAACTGATCAAAGAATCAAAAATCACTGGAACAGCAAATACTGAGATCGAAGCCGAAATGCATGCGATAAGGGCAATGGTCGTCATAAAATTGAATAACGGACCATAAGATCACCAATTACGAGAGAGGGACAAGACCTCTTAAAACTATATAATAGTCTATAAGATCAAAATAACTGACCCCGATCGCTAAAAAAATACGGCGACCGGGGCTTTTTTTGTTTTATTCATCTCTTGCTTGCCCAGCAAAAAACAAATACCGCCGCATTGCCCAAATCCCAAACAAAGGCCCCAAAGCCATAACGCAAACAGTCCCTGGCCAGCCAATATACTCAGCCAATAACGGCGTTACCTGAACCGTCACACTTGTTAACGTAAAGCCAAGCGCTGTTTGCAACGTCAGCATACTACCAGAAAGATCTGAAGGGGAGTGATCTGCCACAAGGGCAGAAAATTGCGCAGAATCTGGAATGATGCTCAGCCCCCACAAAACGGCAAAAGCAATGGTAAGAAACAACGGCCCTTCAAAACTAAACGCCGTAGCCAGCGCTGCCAGACCACTCACAGTCATCGCATAAATCGTTGTTTGCGCCTTACCAAACTGATCTGCAAACCACCCAGCCGCAATCGTTGCCAACCCACCAAGCCCAATGGCAAAAAACGTAACCAACCGTGCCAAATGTTGCGCCTCACCGCCCGCCAACTGCGCAGAAAAGGAAAGAGATAAAAAAGTCAACAGCCACGCCCACATGGCATAAAGTTCCCACATATGGCCCAAATATCCCAAATAAACATAGCGGATTAACTTATTAGACCAAGCAACCTTAACCGCCCCAATTTGAAACCCCTTCGCCCTCACATCAAACGGCCCTACTGTGGTCCCAAACACCAATAAGCCGCCGGCCAAACCAATAAGAGATGTCATACAAACCACAAACCGCCAATCTGTCCCACCAAAAGAAGCAATCAAATGCGGTGCCGCACTACCAATGGTCAAAGCCCCCACAACAAGGCCAACCAACAGCCCCCGGTCTTTCTGTCCCCACCCAACGGCAATTTTCATGCCCACAGGATAAACCCCGGCCAAAAAGAACCCCGTCAACACGCGCAGAAAAAGCGCCAAATCACCACCAATTGCAACCACCACCAAAAGAGTATTGGCAATACAAGCCATCACAGCGCAACTGGCAAACACAAAACGTGCATCCAACCGATCAGCCAGACCAGTCATGGCAATCAACAAAGCGCCGACAACAAACCCAATCTGCACCCCGCTCGCCAAAGCCGCTTGACGAAACGCAGAAAGCTCAACCTCGCGCAACATGTCCGGCAAAACAGCACTCGACATAAACCACAAACTCATAACCGCAATTTCAGCCAGAACCAGCAACCCAATTGAGCGAAATTTTACTGTCATAAATACAAAGCCTAATGAAGTCGCGTTTGTTACTTTATTTTCCTAAATAGGGATGCCCTTATCCAACAGCTTATCAATTAACTCACGGCGCAAAATACCATTGCTATCTCCGCCTCCAAAAGACAGCAAACCTGAAGAATAGGTTGATCCATAAGTGATGGCAGCATTAACTGTTTGACCAATCGCCGCAACAAACTGTCTTTCATGCAGAGTGCTTAAAGAATGAATGTAGGTCGCCCAAACAATGTTTTTTGCAATCGCATAACGGCTGTCCAAAGCCGTATCAAAATTGGCCTGCATCATCCGTTTGTACTCATCGATTGATAACCCTTCAACTTTTCTGACAGGAACCATAATACGCATCCGATTATTTGAAACGTCAGTCACAATAACCACCGGACTTTTTTCAACCGCAAAACTCCACATACCCTTACGCGGGCTTTGAGCGGTTTTGTCCAATCGCTTTATGATTTGACCCATCTTCTCAATCGTCATAGTGCCCTCTAAGATGATCTTAGGATGAGGTTTTTTATTCTCTTGTTTTTGGTCAGGCTCAATAAGCTTATTATCTAAATCTTCAGCTAACACAAACGAGAGCCCACTCAAAGAACCAATCACACACGCAAACAAACCAACAAGTATAAGGTTCAGCTTTTTCATACGAGGCCCCTTTTTATCAATGCCATAGTTTGGATTTACAAAAAACAGATAGGTCCAAGATTTATCATCTGAAAGACCTCTTGGCCAATATCATAACCGGTTGTTATAAAGCTTAAGAAGTAACAATCCTGTGTAATCAGCAAATTCGATAATCCGAAAACTTAACGCAAAACTTCAGCCAGAGAAGACAGACACCTCCCAAGATAAAAACAGACACAAAAAAACGCCCTTGGGTGAAAACCCAAGGGCGTTAAAATCATTTATTCTGTTTTTATTGCAAGAGAGGATCTTGATAGAAAGCAAACCTTATATGATTTATATGCCTGGCAACGACCTACTCTCCCGTGTCTTAAGACAAAGTACCATCGGCGCTGGAGCATTTCACGACCGAGTTCGGGATGGGATCGGGTGTAGGCGCTCCGCCATAATCACCAGGCAAATAAATCATACAAAGTGAAAAAGCCTGTCCTACATAATCAAGTAAAAATCAAATGAATAAACATTGCTAAATGAGAGCAATCAAGCCGATCGAGCTATTAGTATTGGTTAGCTTCATGCATTGCTGCACTTCCACACCCAACCTATCAACGTGGTGGTCTACCACGACTCTGATAGGGAGATCTTGTTTTGAGGGGGGCTTCCCGCTTAGATGCCTTCAGCGGTTATCCCTTCCGTACGTAGCTACCCTGCAATGCGGCTGGCGCCACAACAGGTCCACCAGAGGTACGTCCACCCCGGTCCTCTCGTACTAGGGGCAGCTCCTCTCAAATCTCCTACACCCACGGCAGATAGGGACCGAACTGTCCCACGACGTTCTAAACCCAGCTCACGTACCGCTTTAATTGGCGAACAGCCAAACCCTTGGGACCTGCTCCAGCCCCAGGATGCGATGAGCCGACATCGA
>JANQQH010000231.1 GCA_028285025.1 Hyphomicrobiaceae bacterium
AAGGCGCGATTTTTCTCAATGACCCGCAAAACAAATGGGGCGGCTGGTCCCCTAGTTGGATGCTCGGTCACAGATTGTCAGGCAAATCACTCGGTATCATCGGCATGGGACGCATTGGCCAAGCTGTGGCTCACCGTGCCAAAGCCTTTGGGTTTAAAATTAACTATCACAATCGCCGCCCGATCGCCAAAGAGACCGAAGAGCAATTGGAGGCCACCTATTGGGAAAGCCTTGATCAAATGCTGGCGCGTATGGATATCATCTCAGTCAATTGCCCCTCCACCCCGGCCACCTATCATTTGTTATCGGCCCGCAGACTAAAGCTGTTAAAGCCCACCGCCTTCATCATCAACACCGCAAGGGGCGACATTATTGATGAACAAGCCCTTGCCTCTGCCATTGAAAATGGCGAGATTGCTGGCGCTGGCCTGGACGTGTTTGAACATGAGCCAGAAATTGACAGTCGCCTTTTGCATAATGAACGGGTCGTCGCCCTACCTCATATGAGTTCTGCCACCCTAGAGAGCCGTATTGATATGGGTGAAAAAGTTATGATCAACATCAAAGCCTATCTGGACAATCATTCCCCACCAGACCGCGTGTTTCCTTTAAAGCACACTGTATAAGTAATCCAAAAAAGCCATAATTCTGACGCGGTTTGGCCGCCCTTGCTTGCTAATAGAAAACAACGTTCAATATTATGATGCCTATTTTCTGACCGCAAACCTTAAAGGACGACCGCCATGCGCCTGACTACAAAACTTATTTCTGTTTGCGCTTTGCTGCTAACAAGTGCAACCAGCCCTGTATTTGCCAAAGACATCACTTTGCGCACCCAATTGGGGCAAGATGCATATTATAATGAAAAAGGAACCAAAACCTATCTAAGGGTAGACCTAGAAGGCATTCGCCGCGAACAGAGCGAGCGCACACCCGTTAACATTGCCATTGTCATTGATAAGTCCGGTTCCATGGGAGGCAACAAAATAGAGCAAGCCAAGGAAGCAGCTATTA
>JANQQH010000243.1 GCA_028285025.1 Hyphomicrobiaceae bacterium
ATTTTCTGCCCTCTCATTTAGAGATTACCTCGGTTGATGTTGGCAATGAGACAGTTAATGTGATCCCATCACAAGCTCGCTGCCATTTTAACATTCGCTATAACGATAGCTTTACAGCAAACGCACTTGAAGAGCTGATAAAGTCTAAAATAGAAACTGCCCTTGGAGACAAGGACCTGACCTATGATTTGCGCTTTGAGGCCAGCGCAGATTGTTTTGTCACCGAACCTGGCCCCTGGGTAGAGGATTTAACCCGCTCCATTTTTGAGATCACAAACATAACCCCCAGCCTTTCAACATCAGGCGGAACCTCTGACGCACGTTTTATCAAAGATATATGTCCGGTTGTAGAGCTTGGTCTTTCCAATGCGACAATTCATCAAATAAATGAAAAAGTTTGTGTGAACGACATGATGCAACTCACTGAAATTTACAATAAATTTCTTAGTCTTTATTTCACCACCTCTTAAAGTTGCATATCACCAGCCCTTTTTGATGAACTTATAATTCCTTGATTTTTAATATTTTTTTGTATTTATAGTCATGATTTAGTGGCCAGTTTTCACTACATATTTTTGCGGGTTTCTCAAACCCATTTTTGTTTTTGCTTAACAAGTCCACCTCTGTATTAAAAATAAACAGAACTTTTTTTGATGATTTTTTTTAAATTTTGAAACCACATTTATTATGCTTTTAGACTATACAACCTCTTGTTTAATAATCATTGATATCCAGGAAAAATTAATGCCTGCAATTGATGACCAAGAGCGCGTTATCACGAACTGTGCAAATCTGGTAACAGCCGCACAACGTTTCAATGTCCCAATGATTATGACGGAACAATACCCACAAGGCTTAGGGCTAACGCTTAGCGCGATTGTTGATTGCGCCAAAGGTCAAGCTCAAATCATGGACAAAGTCTCATTCTCAGCAATGAAACATGAGCCATTTAAAAATCACATTAGTGAGCTTGCTTCGCCAGAGACATCTCAACTTATTTTAGCCGGTGTTGAGGCCCATATTTGTGTCCTACAAACAGCCCTTGATTTAAGAAACAAAGGCTATCAAGTGTTTGTGGTCGCTGATGCAATAGGCAGCCGAAAAGAAACATCCGTTAAAATTGCGTTAGAACGGTTGGCAATGAATGATGTGCAACTCATAACAACTGAAATGATGTTGTTTGAATGGACCGGCTCTTGTGATAACCCCGCCTTTAAAGATATAAGATCTCTGGTGGTATAGGCATAAGGTTTGCTTTTATCTTTTTTTATATGAAATAAACACTGGCAAACCCTAAGACCATAATGATAAGCGCCAAAAACCCAACCAATTTGAGGTGTTTTAGCGCATATTCCCGCACCGAATGCCCCAAATATTTAAACACAATGGCAAAGAAATAAAAGCGGATCGCCCGGCCCAACATGGCAACAGCAACAAACAACGGCAAACTAATGTTTAAAAACCCAGAC
>JANQQH010000244.1 GCA_028285025.1 Hyphomicrobiaceae bacterium
AAGTTTCTTCTTGAGTCTCAGCCGAACCTTGGCCCTCTGCATCTTGTGCTGAGATGTCTTCTTCAACCGGGGTCTGTTCAACAGTTTCGGTCGTAACAACCTTTTTCGTCGCCCTATAGCCAACCGATTGCAGAACGTCGGCCAATTCTTCAGCTGAACATCCCATAATCGACATCATCTCTGGTACAATTGTAAACCCACCATCACCGGTCGCGCCCAAAGGCGCCTCTTCAAGTTTAGGTGCCGATGTCTTATCTTTGCCAACCTCATCAGGTTTCGTTTTCTCTTGTCGCTCTTCATCACGGGTTGCATCTTGAGGTGGTGTTTCAGCCCGATCGCCCGGTTCATGATTCGTTATGTTTGCTTGCTCACCTGGGCTCTGCTTGTCTTTACGCCAAGCAATTAAAGGCCGTATAAGATCGGCCAACCGTTCCAGCATATCAACCCGAACCACCCGGTTCCCACACACATGAAACCCTACCGTTTTATAATAAGCACCATCGATAGCCTTTTCATACCCAGCAGATGTCAAACCAGCGCGCGGCAGCTCCCAAGCTTGGCCCTCATCAACTTTTTCGTGATGGACCAGCCATAACAACCGGCTAATCTGCGTGGCGGCTGGTTTTAACAAAATTGGAACATAAATATTAAACGCCCCGAAACGCACCCCAAATTTTCTCAACTGTCCGCGCGCATCCTGGTCCAATTGGCGAATATCATTGGCAATAGGCTCTCTCAATAAAACACCTAAGTTTTCAACCAATTGGTATGCCACCCCGCGCGCCAGACCAGAAAGGTCCTCTGCCTGGTTTAATTGCACCAAAGGCGCCAACCGTTCTGCAATGAATGCATCAACAACCGCTTGCAGTTTAGCCTCACATTCCTCTTTGGGAGGACCATTTAATTGCTCATCAGCCAACAAAGTGACCTTGGGCTTTAAAATGTGATCCCCTTTAAGAAGCTGGCCAATAACCGCCTCTTTCCAAAGTACTTTACCATCAGCTAACAGGCTAAAATCGCCAATCTCAGCCTCAACCATTTCTTTTGATCGCATAACCAATTCTTTACTCAAAACTTTAAACGCCGCAGACCGGGCCGCCCGCCCGTTTAAACCGGCACTTTCACTATCAGGTGTAAACATAAAACCAGAAATTTTGCCGACAAAATGATCCTCAACATGTAATTTGCCATCATCATCCACCTCAACAAACAGCTCATCTTTTTCATTAAGCCGTTTCATTAAGGTGCTGGTGCGCTGGTCCACAAACCGATTGGTCAGCCCTTCATGCAAGGCATCAGAAAGCTGATCTTCAATTTCTCGCGCGCGCCCTTGCCAATGGTCTGGATCTTCCAACCACTCAACCCGGTTGGCAACAAATGTCCAGGTGCGAATGTGAGCAATGCGGGTTGCAATGGTGTCAATGTCGCCGTCTGTGCGTTGATGCTGATCCACTTGGTTAGCAATCCAATCAGCAGGAATGGTCCCCTCATCGGCCATTAAAAACAGATAAAGCTGTTTAACGAGATCACTATGATCTTGCGGGCCAATTTTGCGATAATCAGGCACTTGGCACACTTCCCACAACAATTGCACATTGGCCGGGCCTTTGGCCATATCTAGAAT
>JANQQH010000266.1 GCA_028285025.1 Hyphomicrobiaceae bacterium
GGAAAACAATAACAAAGGTGTCATCAACCCGCGCGCACCCACATGCATCAAAAGAGCCCCCAAAGGACCCACCCCCAACCGCACCAATTCAAACAAAGCCACAGCCCGCCAGGCAAACGAAAAAAACAACGCCAAAGCGCCAAAGCTACCCACTTGGCTGTCTTTCATCACTTCTAAAGCTCGGGCCCGATCAGCCACCCCAAGCCCATCAAAAAAATCTGCAAACCCATCTTCATGCAACGCACCGGTTAGAACAATGCCAACACCAAGCCCAGCTAACACCGCGATACCAACCGGCAAGCGCAGCATGAGAAGCAAACTCATAACGCCATAAACCACCCCGCCGATGAGCGCCCCCACCAGAGGCCAGCACCAACAACCCTCACTAAGGGAAAACGCGCGTTTAAAGAAAAAGGAAGGCATAGGCAGGCGCGTAAAAAATCCGATAGCCACACCAATATCAAGGATAAATCTCATTGCGATAGCTTTACATGTTTAAAGCGGCAAAGTCTAACCTATCAGATTTTTCAAGAGCAGCTTTTTAAGCGTTTTTTGTCGCAACAGCAGCTTCTTGAAAAGTAGCCATATCATTATATGTAGCAACCGCTGCCTTAACCAACTCTGCTGCCAGGGCTGCACCGCTCCCTTCTCCAAGACACATGCGCATATTTAACAACGGCTCCATCCATAAATGGTCAAGCAACCGTTGATGGCCAGGTTCGGCAGAACAATGGGCTGATACACAATGATCCAATGTATCCCCACCATGTAAAATAAGGGGCGCGGCAGCCGCTGTAACAACAAACCCATCTAACAAAACGGGAATAGAGCGCAATCTAGCCGCCACAATCGCACCCATAATCGCTGCCAACTCTCGCCCACCAAACAACCGCATCACATCAAACGGCGTTTTAACAGCATCTTTATGAAGCGCCAAAGCCTTGTCAATCACGCTCGCTTTATGTTGAACACCGCTCACACTCAAACCCGTTCCAGGGCCGGCCCAATCACGGCCCGTACCACCAAACACCACAGCAGAAATCGCTGCCGCACTGGTGGTGTTGCCAATCCCCATTTCGCCAAAATACAACAGGTCAGCAGAACTTTCTTCCACCGCTTTTGCGCCAACATTAATGGCATCCAAAGTCTCTTCAATTGTCATGGCCGGCTGTTGGCTAAAATTTGCTGTTGGCCGCTCTAACTCAATAGGAAAAACCCGCAGCTTGTGACCAAATTTTTGGGTTAAAACATTAATCGCAGCCCCGCCCCGCTCAAAGTTAGCCACCATTTGCGCTGTCACTTCGCTTGGAAAAGAAGAGACATTTTCTTCCACCACCCCATGGTTCCCAGCAAACAGCAACCCTTCAATTTTTTCTACGGTAAGCTGATTTTGTTGTTGCCAGCCGCTCAACCAAACCGTAATTTCCTCAAGTCGGCCAAGCGAACCTGCCGGTTTGGTCAATTGTTTTTGGCGCGCTAAGGCAAAATCTTGGAATTGCGTTGACGCATAAGGCAAAGCAGACAGACAGGACAAAAATGTCTCATGACTAACAAACATAGCAAACTAAAGACTTTCTAATATGTTTTTTCGGCGCTAAGTGTATAAAAAATCATAAAAAATCATGGGAAATTGGTTTTTAAATAAAAAATATCAATAGTTTGTAAATTCACATGAATAAAATTCCAATCAACCTCGTTTTAGGCGGCGCCCGCAGTGGAAAAAGCCAGTATGCGGAAAATTTAGGAAATGTTTATGAAAAAAAAATCTACCTTGCCACCGCCCAACCGCATGATGACGAGTTCCAACAGCGCATAAAAATCCACCAACAACGTCGCACGAATATTTGGCAAACCATAGAAGAACCAATCAAAATTGCTGACACGCTCATCATACATAGCCAGCCAGAAACGCTTGTGTTAATAGATTGTCTCACACTGTGGTTATCCAATTTACTAGAGCAAGAAAAAAACATTGAGCAAGAAACCCAGGCCCTCATCACAGCACTTAAAAAAGCAAGCGGCCCGGTGATTATGGTCTCAAACGAAGTCGGCCTTTCGATTATACCAGAAAATGCCCTGGCCCGCCACTTTCGCGATGAACAAGGCCGACTCAATCAAGCCCTTGCCAAAGTGGCCACCAATGTCGTTTTTATGGCAGCAGGTCTGCCCCTGATTTTAAAACAACCGGAAGAATAGAATAACAAAATGAGCAACAAAATCCCTGTCACCGTTATCACCGGCTTTTTAGGCGCTGGCAAAACCACCCTTATCCGCAACATGCTAGAAAACACCGATGGCCGCCGTCTGGCCTTGATCATCAATGAATTTGGCGACGTTGGCGTTGATGGCGAGGTGTTAAAGGGCTGCGGCGATGAAGCGTGCAGTG
>JANQQH010000269.1 GCA_028285025.1 Hyphomicrobiaceae bacterium
TAAAAATTGCCAAAGAGCCAATCTCATTGGAAACCCCCATTGGTGATGAAGAAGATAGCCATTTGGGCGATTTTATTGAAGACAAAAACGCCGTGCTGCCAATTGATGCGGCCATTCAGTCCAACTTGCGTGAAACCACAACCCGGGTTCTGGCCAGCTTGACCCCGCGCGAAGAGCGGGTTCTGCGTATGCGCTTTGGCATTGGCATGAACACAGATCACACCTTAGAAGAGGTTGGCCAACAATTCTCTGTGACCCGCGAACGGATCCGCCAAATTGAGGCCAAAGCCCTGCGCAAGTTAAAACACCCTTCACGGTCAAGAAAATTGCGCAGTTTCCTTGACAATTAGCACCAGCTTTTGATCGAAAAGAATGACGCCCCGCCCATCGTTGTAAAAACCGATGGGCGGGGCGTAATCATTTAGGCCCAGGATCTATTAATCTTATGCGTTATACAGCGCCCACTAAGGCAACACACACATAAAATGAATAGGTCCTGAGCCTAAGTAGCATACAAACTATTAATAACATTATATTAAGGTAATTTCTGGTATTATAAGTGCTAATAAATGAATAAATTTGAGATCTTTATTAGAATTGGGCAATTTGTAATACACCGGGGAAGAAATGATGGCTAAAATACTCTGTGTTGAAGATGAGGAAGATCTAAGACAAGATATTGTTGAAGAATTAGAAGATGCCGGCTATCACGTAACTCAAGCTGGCAATGGGCAACAAGCTCTCGAGCAGATTTTAATCGATACTCCCGATTTGGTTGTCAGCGATATTACCATGCCGGTTATGGATGGTTATGAACTTGTCAAACGTTTGCGGACCGAACATTCAAAATACGATGAAATGCCATTTGTTTTCCTTTCAGCACTTGCTGATCGGGAAAACATTCTTCAAGGCATGTCATCAGGATGTGATGATTATTTAACCAAGCCCATCGATTTTGAAATGCTTTTGGCAAAAATTGAAACCAGATTGCGCCAGGCGCAAAGAATGGTTCATAAAAAGCAAAATGAACAACTATTGTTATTCAAAGCCATGCAAAAAAAGTTTGGCAATGCTTCAAGCCAGGAAACCAAAACTGTTGAAACATCCCCAACTCAAAAAGCCACCATCGCTGTTGTTAGTAGTGCCGGCAAATTGGTTTCTGAATTTGCTGCTACACTTAAAGAGCAAAACCATAATGTTGAGATGTTTACCAGCGGGCGCGCATATTTACGTAAGGTGAAAAATATCAAACCTAATATCACCTGCTTTGGGTTAAAAACAGATGATTACAATATCACACAAATTTTTAAACGTTGTGGCCAGGAAACAGGCACGCGATTTTTAGTGGTTGCAAGCACCAACGTTAAAAATCTTAAATTTGTGCTCACACAAAAAGAACAAAACCTATTGGATGAGGCCATAGTCATGCCCGCTAAGAAGGAAGAAATCATCAAGAAAACTGACAATGCATTGAACAAACAAAACAAGCAAGATATCGCCAGTTAATATGCAATGAAATTGGGGTATGGGTCGCGATCAAATTGCTAAAAGCTATTAAAGCAAGGCGCTGCCAAGAGCGACCAGCGCACTTGTATAGAGACAACAGATGCAAAAATTTTTAACGGGTTTATTTTTTTTAACACTCTTTGGTCTTTCATCCTCTAACCTTCTTGCTCAAGAGAGCGAGCAATTAAAACAACAATATAAAAGACCCTTAGAAATTCCTTTCCCTGTCAATGCTCCTTATTCTCCTCAATTGGCAACCCTTGGTAAAATGTTATTTTTTGATCCAAGATTATCGGGCAATAAGGATTTAAATTGTGCCAGTTGTCATAATCCTTCTTTTGGTTATGAAGTCCCGATAAAAACTCCTATCGGCACAACAAAAACCCCGCTAGATCGCCAAGCCCCCACATTGCTGAATATTGCCTGGGTAACCTCATTGTTTTGGGACGGACGGGCGCTAACTTTGGAAAAACAAGCCGAAGGCCCGATCACAGCCAAAGTAGAAATGGCGGGCAAATTTGACATAATAATAGAGCGTCTGGAAGAAATTTCTGAATATGAAAAATGGTTCAAAAAGCTCTTTCCCCAAAAGGGCATTGCAAAAGACACGATCTTAACAGCCATTGCCACCTATGAACGCACCATCGTTTCAGAGTGGGCCCCCTTTGACCGCTGGGTCGAAGGAGATGAGGCAGCTCTTTCACCGGCACAAAAGCGAGGATTTGAAGTCTTCAATGGTCCTGGTAAGTGTGCTTCATGTCATACCGGCTGGTTGTTTGCAGACAATCAATTTCATGACATAGGCTTGTCAACGACAGATATCGGGCGGGGTAAAATCGAACCAAACAATGTGTTTGCCCAACACGGCTTTAAAACCCCAACGTTAAGAGAATTAACACACCGCGCACCATACATGCACAATGGGTCACTAACGACACTTCAAGACGTTATTGAATTGTATAATAGTGGCGGCATTAAACGCATATCTCGTTCTCCTTTAATAACTCCCTTAAATTTAAGTAAACAGCAAAAGTCAGATTTAATCGCATTCCTAAAATCGCTCACAGCTGAGCGAAACAATGTCACCATGCCGATCCTTCCCAACTAAATGAGGTGTACAATGACATCCATGTCGCGCAAAATTTTCATCTCAATCGTTGGCTCGTTATTCTTAGGGCTCTTGCTAAGTGTTTTGGTTTTACACCAGGCACAAAAAGGCAATAACACAACTGTTGAAGTTACGCGAAAAGCATTCAAAGCTGTGGAATATTCCCAAGACTTACGCAAAAATTTCCTCATCATTGAGAGGCTGGATAAACGTGTTCTGGCCATGTCATCTTTTGTATCGCACGAAGAAATCGTTTCTATTTTCAATCCGGCCAAGCAGCAATTTATGAAAGCAATAACAGGGCTAAAACAAAATATTCTTTCGCCCAAAATGGCCCACATGATTGAAAAGTTAGAAACAGCAAAAGACATTTGGTTAAAAGATAGTGAAATTTTGCTAGGCCTAAAACCCAGTTTCTTCATTCCAACGATGGAAAAGTACAACAGAAGCAAAAACAACCTAGCCACTTTAATTAATGAGATGCAAAAGCTTGCCGCCAATGATGCCACGTGGATCAGTAGAAAGGCGCAAGCAGATGTCTCATCTTCTTTGTTTACAACATTTTCTATCGCCATGTTGGCAGCCCTTGCCGGCAGTTTTGCAGCTTATTTATTGGCAAGGGGGTTAAGCAAACCATTGGTCAATCTGGTCGCAACGGCAGAACAATTGGTCACAGGCGATACCAGCGTGAAATTTGCCCAAGCTGATAGAAAAGATGAAATAGGGGCCGTTGTGCGCGCGGTGGCCAATTTTCGAGATGGCATCATTCAAAAACTATCACTGCAAGAACAATTGGCCGAGCAAGCTGAAGCCTTGCAAGAAGCCCTCGCCCAAGAAAAGCACTTAAATAAATTGCAACGCGAATTTGTATCCATGGCCAGCCATGAATTCCGCACACCGTTAGCCATTATTGATTCATCCGCCCGCCGGTTAGAAAAACGAAAAGACAAATTAACCCCGCAAGATATAGAAACACGCACAGACAAGATCCGTAATGCGGTTAGCCGCATGATGACCTTAGTCGAAAGCACACTAGATGCAGCAAAAGCAGACAATGGAAAACTATCTATCAACCCCAAAGAAACGAAATTCAAAGATTTGGTTGACCACATCTGTGAACGCCAAAATGATCTATACACGACCCATAACATTTCCTCTGACACGCAAGGCTTACCCTCCAATTTGAACGTTGATGGCAGCGCCATAGATCAAGTGATTACCAATTTATTATCCAATGCTGTCAAATATGCCCCTGGTTGCCCTGACATTTTCCTCAAAGGCTGGCAGGAACAGGGCCAGGTCCGCATTTCTGTGCAAGATTTTGGCCTTGGCATAGACGAAGACGACCTACCTAAAGTCTTTGGCCGTTTCTTTCGCGCCAAAACCTCCACCGGTATCCCTGGCACCGGCATTGGTCTTAATCTAGTAAACCAGTTGGTTGAATTGCACGGCGGCATAATAGAGCTTGAAAGCAAAGCCGGCGTAGGCAGCACCTTTACACTGTGCTTGCCGATTGAGGCAGCTCAAAGCCAAGAGCAGCCATTAAATTTCGCCATTTGATAACCTTAATAGGCTTTAGTCTAAACCCATCTTCACAAACACGTGTACTCATCTTGAGAAAAGCAAGCCCATAAGCTAAGTGTGGCGCACAGTTTAGAATCTATGGGCAAACAAACATGTTCTTCTACCTCTCCAAAATCATCTGGTTTTTCCTCCAACCCTCAGCGGCCAGCGTGTTTCTTATTATTATAGGGCTGTTGCTCAGCAAAACCCGTTGGGTCAGGTTCTCTAAGCCCTTAATTACCACTGGCGCCATCGCTCTACTGCTCATCGCCTTCAGCCCACTGGGCCGTCAGTTAATCTTGCCACTAGAAGACCGCTTCCCGTTAAAAAAAGTCGCGGACATAAACCCTGAAGAAATCGATGGCATCATCGTTCTTGGTGGCACCATTCATATGTACATCTCAGACTATCGCGGCGTACCCTCCATAGTCAGCGGGGCAGAACGCATAATTGAGGCCGTAAAGGTCGCCCACAAGGCCCCAAAAGCGCGCATCATCTTAGCCGGGGGGCCCAACACCATTGGCACAAACCCAACCCCAGATGCTGTGGTTGTCAAACAATTGATGGTCGATATGGGCGTTGACCCGGCCCGCATCGAAGTGGAAGGAAAATCCAAAAACACCTGGCAAAATGCCCTTTTTGCAAAAGAGGTGGCCAAGCCCAAACAGGGTGAGAACTGGTATTTAATTACCTCTGCCTATCATATGCCGCGCGCTATGGGGTGCTTTCGACAGGCCGGATGGGAGGTCAAAGCTTTTCCTGTCGATTATCTAACCGGCGGGCGACAGAGCCAATTTTCCCCCTTTTACTATGCTCTGGATGGAATAACCATAACCGACATTGCCACCAAAGAATGGCTTGGATTAGCCGTATATTGGCTCACAAGCCGGGTAAACACCCTATACCCAGCCCCAAAACCCCAAATGTAAGCATATTTTAAAACGATGAATGATAACTTGCATTTGCAGGGCAAATCCCCATATAAAGGGGGAACAATAGTCAATCTTGTAAATAAAAGAACGCACCGCCCAAAAGTTTAGGACAGCTTTTGGCAAATAGGCCAGAGTGCTTCAACCAAGAGAATAGAGCGCCCACCACCTGAACGTGGACAAAAATGCTGAGAAAAG
>JANQQH010000271.1 GCA_028285025.1 Hyphomicrobiaceae bacterium
ACGCAAAGGGGTTTTATACGAAAATCATAAAAACCACCTTACAGCCTTGCCAAGAGTGTCTTTAAATGGGCATTATCAAAAGGCACGCTATGTCGAAACCTTTATGTCAGGTTTGCCATTTTACATATCTAACGGGTTCAAGCATATGAACGTGACATGATAAGGGGTGGTGCCTGTAAAAGCTTGTTTTAATTTTAAAGGCTAGCCAGTGCAGATTTTGTATAATAAGAGGGCTTTATGACACGTATCATCCTTATTAATCTTTTGCTTATTCTGGCACCCTTTTTATTTTATGCCGCCTATATTTTAATTGAAAAAAAACCTGAGACCCGCCAAGACTTCTGGCAATTTATCCCTTTAAAGAAACTCTTGATCATCGGTTTTGTTCTGATGGGTATTTTTTATTTGACCCAGATTACTTTTGGTACGTCTGTCAAAGATGGCATATACCACCCGGCAACCGTTAAAGATGGTAAGATCGTCCCTGGTTATATTGAGCCTGCTGAAAAACAGAACAGCCAATGAGGAATGAACAAGGTGCCTGTTCAAGACCCTGCCACATTAAAAAACGCGCCTTGGCTAAATCACCCCAGTTTGCAAAAGCTATTTGCTGTGATGAATGAGGGGGGCCAAGAAACACGTGTGGTGGGCGGTGCGGTGCGCAATCATTTGTTAGCCGCCCCTGTCACAGATATTGATTTGGCGACAACTTTAAGCCCACAACAGGTGATAGAACGAGCGGAAAAAGCAGGCTTTAAAACCATTCCAACTGGCATTGATCATGGAACGGTGACCCTTGTCATCAACGGTCAAACCTATGAGATCACAAGTTTAAGAAAAGACATAAAAACCGATGGACGCCACGCCATCGTTGAATATGGGACTGATTGGCTTCAAGATGCCAGTCGAAGAGATTTTACCATGAACGCTCTTTATGTCAGCCATGATGGCACACTGCATGATCCATTGGGAACGGGGCAAGATGATGTAAAGGCGCGCAAGTTAAGGTTTATCGGCACATCTGAGCATCGCATTCAAGAAGACTATTTACGCACGTTGCGCTTTTACCGCCTTGCCGCTCAATATGGTGAGCCTCCCTTTGACAGTGCGGCGATAAGGGCAACAATAAAGTGCCGCCAAGGTTTAGCAAACTTGTCACCTGAACGTGTGAACAATGAACTGGTAAAGCTTCTAAAAGCTCCCTTGGCCAAACAAATACTGCCCCTTCTTTATCAAAACGGATTACTCAGCCAAATTTTAGCCAGCGCGCCTAACCTCATACCCGCCTTGAGGGGTATCAACATTGAAAATCATTTAAATTTGCCGCCCAATTCAATGTTTCGCTTATCTCTTTTAGCTGTTTATCATCAAGGAGATATAAAACGGCTCAAGAAGCTCTTTAAATTGTCTAACGCCCAAGAAGACACCTTACAAATGAGCCAAGCTTATAAGGCTTTACCACCGCTTGATGTTAACGCAGGCGATGAACACCACAAGGCACACTATGTATTGGGCTCCCAAGCTTACACTTTGGCATTTTTAACCAAGTGGGCAACAGGCAAACACGCTACAAATGACCAATCAATAACCAAGCTTTTCCAAAAAGAGAGCAACCGAATTGTTCCCACATTCCCTCTATCAGGAAAAGATCTAATATATGCCGGCGTTCAACCTGGGCCAGATCTGGGAAAAAAACTAAAGGCGTTAGAAAACATATGGTTGGAAAAAAATTTCACCCTCACAACAGATGAACTCTTACAAAAATTGGATACACTTCAAGATACCTTAACAGATTTCAAAGAATTCTGACTGCTTTCGATCACATCACGCATAAAACGCAACAAGCTCACAGCAGTCATTTTTTCCGGATGAAATTGAGAAGAGGTGCAATAACGGCGCAACTGATTTTCCGAAACGGAGCCTCCAACAAATGCCATATTCCAACTTTCAAACATACGTTCAGAAATAGGGCTGGCATCAAGAATAACAATGTCAGAATGGCGCGGATCTTTGGCAATTTTACAAAAGGTATTTGTAACGGCTTTTCTGTCGCCCTCAAGCACTTGAGCAAAATAATTATAATTAAAAGCCAAAGCACCAGAAACACCAAGCGGAGGGTTATTGCGCTGGGAAGCAAGTAAAATTGTTTTCAGCTCTTGTTGCAAAGAGCCCTCTTGCGCCTGAATTGTACTGAGGCTGTAGTATATTAACCTGAAAAGATACATAAGCGTTTTCACACCTCAATCAATAGCATTAAAACAGGCTCAATCTGTCCAAAACGAGCCTGGGCAATAAAATATTTTCCTTATTTTGTATTTAGAGAGTTAAATTTCTTTGAAAGGGACAAATAATCATCAAGGAATAATAATCATGAAGCATAAGGAATAAATAAGATATATTCTATTAGGTATTAAAAACAAAGACTTAAGATAAAGCTGTAAGGTAAAGCGCAGTATTTTGTTCCCAAACAGATAAAGCAATATAAATCCTCTAAACACCAATAACGCGAATTAAATCATTAAAGATTCGCGTGATTGGCGGGTAAGCTTGAACAAAACTGGCCATATCAAGCGCATATTGTTTTAACTTTTGTTTGTCTTGGTCCTGTGTCGTACCATCTTTCATGAGTTGCAACATTTCATCCAGTTTAGCTTTTAAAGCCGGATCATTTAAGCCATCCCGAACAGTTTCAACCCGTGGTATATGCAGGCTATAATCGGTGAATGTTTGGGTGTTCTCTTGGGTGTTAAAATCACCAATTTGAGCACCAGGAGAGTGATAGGCAACAGCACCACCGTCTCCATGAATTGCGCTTGTCTCAAGCTGTGGGTTTGAAATGTCTGTAAAAGCTTGTCCAATAGATCCGTTTTGCTCAAAAGATGTTTGGTCTCTTTGGGGTTGCTGACCAGGAGGCAGATCTGATTGTGGAACAAAGGTATGAGTAGGCCCGGCGTCTTGTGTTTCTTGCGCAGGGGCATAAGGAGTTTTATAACCTGTCGCCTTTTGAGTAAGCCAATCTAAGGATTTATTCAGCAAGTCTTTTTGTCCTTGTTGAGCCGGGTCATGGAGTGCTTCATGTGTAAGTGAATTGGTGGAATGAAAAGCTGCATTTTCTGCCCCCTGCCGAGTGGTTTGATAGGTTGAATCTTTCATCACATTCCCATCTCCCAATTGAGCACCAGGAGAATGAGCAGCCACAAAACTGCCCGGGCTGTTAGACACGACAGCGTCAGCAATAATATTTTCACTTGTGACCTGATCAATATTCATTTGCTGAATAGAGCCTTCCGCAAAATTTGCCTCAAAGGTTGCGCCTAAATTATCGCTGTTAATTTTTTCATCCAAAGCGGTTTTTACATGGCGCAGAAAATTAATATCCTTTGTCGTAAAAACAGCTTTGCTACCATCATTAGAGGCAATGATGAGATATACTTTTTTTGTTATTAGAAAAAATATTATCGGGGCTAGAAACAAAAGTCCAACAACAGCGCGAAAAGCTTTTGTTTGATCAGGTCGAAAAGCACTCCCTAAATCCATCCCAGAAGACAGCATGATGAGTGTTCCAATAATAGCTAATACAATTAGCAAGATGCTGGGAGAGGTTTCTGCGATGCTAATGGAGGCAATGTTAGATATTGAGATTGATCGATCACCAAGATCAATCACCCGTTTTTTAACGGTCATGCCATCAAAATGATTGTCACGATTGGAGCGAATGTCTTTATTCATGGTTTACTCTTAAAAGCCCATTCCTTAAATGATTTCCAGTCGCGCTAAAGAACCCGGCCAGCAACAGCGTCTAGTTTTAACATTAATTCAGGGTCACGGCCATCAGGCGGCGTGATAATGGCCTCCTCCAAGGCCTTGTCAGAGCCAACTGGGCAAGAGGGATGTTCTCGGGGGAAAGTTTGCGCCAAGTGAGACAAAAGCTGTTTTGCCCTGGTGGCATTATCGGTCAAAACACGAATAATTTCTGCCACATCAACATCTTCGTGGTCTTCATGCCAGCAGTCATAATCGGTAACCATAGCAAGGCTCGCATAGGAAATTTCAGCCTCTCGCGCTAATTTGGCCTCCGGCATATTGGTCATACCAATCACCGAACAGCCCCAAGAGCGATAAAGGTTAGATTCAGCCCGGGTGGAAAATTGCGGGCCTTCCATCGCCAAATAAGTGCCCCCTTTAGTGACCGGTATTGCGCAGTGCTCAGCCGCCGTGGCAATTTCATCGACTAACAGAGGCGCAATCGGGTCTCCCATCGCAACATGAGCCACACACCCTGGGCCAAAGAAGCTTTTCTCGCGGGCAAATGTGCGATCGATAAATTGATCCACCAACACAAAATGGCCAGGGGCCAGCTCTTCTTTTAACGATCCACAAGCCGAAACGGAAATAAGATCAGTAACACCAGCGCGCTTCAAGCAATCAATATTGGCGCGATAATTAATGCTGGAAGGCGATTGTTTATGCCCGCGCCCATGACGTGGTAAAAACCGAACTGGCAGTCCTTCAATCTCACCAAACAGAATCTCATCTGAAGGATCTCCCCACGGACTGTCAATTTTTTGCCATTGAGCATTTTCTAACTTTTCCAGCTCATAAAGGCCGCTGCCCCCTACAATTCCCAAAACTGACTGCGCCATATAACTTCCTTTTTTATATTGGCACCCTGCTAGGCTTGCTGCGTGCCTTAAATCTCATGGTTAGACTTTGGCAATTTAACTTCCCTTGTCAAGGGGGGAAGCGTTTTGCGCGGTTGCTGGTGGGCAATCTAAAGCGCAGTTAAAGAATCGCGGTTGCTGGTGGGCAATCTAAAGCGCCACTAAAAACTTCCCTTGACAAGGGAAGTTAAATTGCAAAAACCTCACCATGAGATTTAAGGCGCAGTCCAGGCGCTTATAAGAAAAAAAGGCCCCTCATTTTAGGGGCCTTTTTTAAAATAGATGTAAAATTTAGTGCTTCACCCGGCTCCAAACACTTCGTTTTGCCAAATAAAGCAGCAACGCCAGGATCACCAAATAAAGCAACACGCGCTTTCCCATATCTTTGCGAGCATTCAAATGCGGTTCAGCTGTCCAAGCAAGGAAAGCTGAAACATCGCGTGCATGTTGATCCAGCGTTGTTGGCGTGCCATCAGCATATTCAACCGCATCTTCTGAAAGAGGGGCTGCCATGGCAATCTGATGGCCTGGAAAAACCGTGTTGTAAGACATACCATCATTTAAGACCACACCGCGAGGGGCCGTTTTATATCCCATTAGGAGCGCATAAAGATAATCAACACCCTTTTCTTCATAGCCGGTTGTAATGTCATACAACCAATAATAAGGCTCTGTATACCAAGGAACATGTCTGTGGAATGTGCGGGCTTTTGCCATCACTGACAGGTCTGGCGGGTAAGCCCCATTGTTGACAGAACGCGCCGCCGCTTCGTTTTTAAACGGAGGAACAAACCGATCAGATAATTTACCAGGGCGCTCCAAAGGCTCACCCTCATCATCAACACCATCAATCACAGTTGCTTCCTTGGCAATCGCTAAGGCTTGCTCTTTAGAAAATTCGGGGCCACCTTTTTCAGCTAGGTTACGATAAGAAAGCAATTTTAGCCCATGGCATGAAGAGCATACCTCATTGTAAACGCCAAAGCCGCGTTGCAATTGCGCTTTGTCATATCTGCCAAAAAAGCCAGAAAAGCTCCACTCTTGACGTTTAATCTCAGGCGCATCTCCCCCACCTGCGGCAAAAACCAAAGGTGAGACAAAAAGACTGCTAACAACAAGCACAGCAATGCTAAGCTTTGAAGTTTTAAAAGGGGCAGTAAACGATAAGTTCATGATCTCAGTTCCTTCCCTTTAAGCTTTTTCTGCTTCAGAAGTGTCCTCAAGGACATCCTCAGCGATACTATCTGGCAGTTGTTTTGGGGTTTCTATCATGCCAATAAGCGGCATAACCACTAGAAAGTGAATGAAATAGTAGGCGGTAAACAACTGGCTAGCGAGCAAATAATACCCCTCTGGAGCTTTCGCGCCAAGATAACCAAGCGCAAGGCAAGTAATAACAAACAACCAGAAGAAAGGTTTATAAAGCGGTCTATAGCTTGTTGAGCGCACCTTTGAAGTGTCAAGCCAAGGAATAACAAACAATACACAAATGGCCGCCACCATAGCAATCACTCCAAGCAGTTTATCTGGAATGGCCCGCAAAATCGCATAGAAGGGCAAGAAATACCATTCAGGCACAATGTGTGGCGGGGTTTGCAGTGGGTTGGCTTCATTAAAATTATCTGAGTGGCCCAGATAATTTGGCGCATAAAACACAAACCAGGCAAAAAGCAGCGCAAACACAATCACAGCAAATCCATCTTTAATCACATAGAAGGGAAAGAAAGAAACGCTATCTTTCGGCGTTTTCGCCTCTACGCCTACCGGGTTATTACTGCCAACCACGTGCAATGCCCAAATATGCAAGCCAACCAAAGCGGCAATGATAAAAGGGAATAAATAGTGCAGGCTGAGCAAACGGTTCAAAGTCGGATCCCCAACAGAATAACCACCCCAAATCCACTGCGTGATACTTTCACCAACTACAGGAATGGCAGTAAACAAATTGGTAATCACAGTCACAGCCCAAAAGCTCATTTGGCCCCAAACCAATGAATAACCCATAAAAGCGGTCATAATCATGCAAAGAATGATCATCACACCTAAAATCCATAAAATCTCGCGCGGCGATTTATAAGACCCATAGTAAAGCCCGCGGAACATATGAATATAGGCGGCTAAAAAGAACATGGAAGCGCCCACCGCATGAGTATAGCGAATAAGATCACCCCAGTTCACATCCCGCATAATATGTTCAACACTACTCCACGCATGCATGCCGTGGGGTACATAATGCATTGCCAAAATGATGCCAGTAATAATCTGAACCATCAGGCAGAAAGTTAAGATCGCGCCAAAAGTCCATAAATAATTCAAATTGCGCGGGGTTGGGAAATCAATAAATTGCCCATGCATAAGCCGCATGATGGGCAGGCGTTCATCTAGCCAACGCGTAAAGCCGTTGGAAGGTTCATAACTTGAACTGTGATCTGACATATGGCTTGCTCCTAACCAATTTTGATTTTTGTATCTGTGACAAAAGCATAAGGAGGCACTTCTAGATTGCGAGGAGCCGGCCCCTTACGAATGCGCCCAGACGTATCATAGTGAGACCCATGACAAGGACAGAACCAACCGCCATATTCGCCACTGTTGTCACCTGTTTTCTGACCACTTGGAATACAACCCAAATGCGTACAAATACCAATAAGCACCAGCCATTCATCATTCTTAACCCGGTCACCATCATCTTGTGGATCAGGCAAGTCGGCAACATCAACATCTTTGGCTTCTTTAATTTCATCAGCTGTACGCTTGCGAATAAACACAGGCTTACCGCGCCACATAATGGTAATGGCTTGCCCATCTTTAATCGGGCTTAAATCAACCTCAACCGTGGCCAAAGCCTTGGCAGAGGCATCTGGATTCATTTGATCAATTAAGGGCCATAAAGCACAAGCCCCACCAACAGCAGTAAAAGAACCAGCCGCAACCATTAAAAAATCACGGCGGTTTTCATCATTATTATCTGAAGACACTTAATCGCCTCCTTTATTTATTAGCCAAACTTTTCATAATTTCAAAGCTCAGCTTAAGTTGAAAATGAGGGAGCCCCCACAGCATATAAGGGCGCCTCAACGTATCTCAGGCACCAAAACCACTTTTAAATAGACAAAAATGCGCATAAAAATTGCAAAGCATAAACATTTTTCAGATTGCATCTCTATTTTGACACGCAAGACATAGACGATTCCTCACCAAACCGGCAAATGAAGACATCAGACCATTACAATTGTACAATTGGCCAGACAGCATGCAAAATTAAGATAACAAAGTTATTTTTGCACCTTACTGCCATTGTTTTGCTCAAATCACAAGGGGTACCAATTGGGCAAAAAGACGCATTCACAGTTCATTTGCATTTTTGCCACTCTAACTATGGATGCGACTTTGAAGAATTATTGGCCTGTTGACAAATTCTTGAATGATTGCACTTTATTCAAATTTGATCGCTCCTCTTACAAAGACTAGGATTTCGAAAAGGAAAAAATGGTTCGCCTTGCTTTATACCAACCAGACATTCCACAAAATATGGGCACAATTTTGCGGTTGGGGGCGTGTTTATCAGTTCCCATTGATGTAATCGGCCCGACAGGCTTTGACTTGTCAGATCGCGCTTTGCGCCGGTCCGGGATGGATTATGTGCAAAAGACAGACCTAACACGCCATATTTCCTATCAACACTTCCTTGATAAATATCAAGCTGCGTCAATTAGACTCATATTAACAACCACCAAAACGGATGTGGCTTATACTGATTTTTCCTATCGATCAGATGATATTATTTTATTGGGTCGCGAATCTGCTGGTGTTCCAGCCCATGTCGTTCAAACTGTTGATGCCAGCGTGACCATACCCATGGCCCAGAATGTAAGATCTCTTAATATTGCTATTGCCGGTGCCATGATCATTGGCGAGGCATTGCGCCAAACAAAAGGATTGACTCACTCATGATGAGCAAAGACGACCTCGCCAACAAAGCCCCCCACGCGACAGGTCAAGACTTAGAAGAGTTAAAACAACAGGCCCGAACATGGTTTGAAAACTTAAGAGATCAAATTTGTACCGAGTTTGAAAAGTTGGAGGACGAACAAACAGGTCCTTTATCCGATCAAGTGGCAGGCCGTTTTGATCGGACCCCCTGGCAACGGGAAAACCACGACGGGGCACCTGGCGGCGGCGGGGTGATGTCCATGATGTCGGGCCGGGTGTTTGAAAAGGTTGGCGTTCATTGTTCAACCGTTCACGGGACGTTTTCACCAGAATTTGCCAAACAAATTCCAGGCGCGGCTGAAAACCCTCATTTTTGGGCTTCCGGCATTTCTTTAATTGCCCATATGCACAACCCAAATGTGCCCGCCGTTCACATGAACACCCGTTTTGTCGTCACCACATCCAGCTGGTTTGGCGGCGGAGCCGACTTAACCCCAGTTCTAGACCGGCGCCGCGTGCAAGATGACCCAGACACAATCAGTTTTCACAAAGCCATGGCACAAGCTTGCCAAGACCATGAAGTGGCAGATTATGAAGCGCTAAAAGCCTGGTGTGACGACTATTTTTACCTGCCCCACCGTGATGAACCACGCGGCATTGGCGGTATTTTTTATGATTATCTCAATTCCGGTGACTTTGACAAAGATTTAGCTTTCACAAAAGATGTCGGTTTGGCTTTCAAGGATATCTATCCAGAATTAGTCCGGCGCAATTTTAATGCCCCCTGGACAGACCAAGACCGAGAGGAGCAACTTATTCGCCGCGGACGCTATGTTGAATATAATCTACTCTATGACAGGGGGACCATTTTTGGCTTGAAAACCGGGGGTAATGTAAACTCAATTCTGTCCTCAATGCCACCAGTTGTGAAATGGCCATAAATTTTAGGTTTGCAAAAAGCCGCACTGAGCGTAAAAAGAGCAAGAATTAAGCAAAGCCAAACAGGAGCTGGCAGGCAAATGAACAATGACGAACTCAAAGCCTTAGTGCGCACCATACCCGGTCATCCCAAACCCGGCATTCTCTTTCGCGATGTCACCACCCTGATTGCCCACGGCGAAGGCTTTCGCGCCACCATCAACAACATGGCCGAACCGT
>JANQQH010000183.1 GCA_028285025.1 Hyphomicrobiaceae bacterium
CAGACCTGCGTGCCTCAGTTTCCTTGGTTATTGCTGGCCTGGTGGCTGATGGCAAAACACTGATTAACCGCGTTTACCATCTTGATCGTGGTTTTGAAAAAATCGAGGAAAAATTAGGCAATTGCGGCGCCCAAATTAAGCGTGTTAGCGATTAACACTTTCAAAAAAGGGATTTATCAGCCAATAGAAAACGGATAACTTCCCCCTTAAGGACCAATCTGGAAAACAGCAATGCCAACACCGCCAGCAACACAAGACATGTTAAAACTTGTTGCCTTTGACAGTGAGGATCTGGAAATTCTTTCAGCTCATTGTCAAGACGCTGTTTTGCGCGTTGCTGACATTGCCTTTGTGCCCAAAGAACGCCGTTTTGCCTTAATTCTCAATCGCTTTGATTGGGAAAAAGCCCATAACCACCCCTCAAAAGACAACAAATCCTTTCGCCGCCGCCGCTCAGCTTTGCGATTTGAATGCGTGACAAGTGTTCAAAGTTTAAACATTGATCTTGCCAAGACAAAACAAGTCAAATCGCTCCTGGCCATTCGTTTCCAAGAAAGCCAAGCCCCCAACGGCACCATCTCACTTATTTTTGCAGGCAACAGCGAAATTAAATTAGAAGTAGAATGCATAGAGGCCATTCTGCAAGACCTTGGCGCCATATGGGAAACAAAATCAAAACCCGAACATCCAGAGACAAGTGATAATTAAAGTCTAAACAAAAAACGCCTGAGTTGTGCCTTAAATTCCATGGTGAGATTTTTGCATTTTTAGACCTCTTGTCAAGGGCGGTAGCCGCACAGCGGAAACCCTTGACAAGAGGTCTAAAAATGCCAAAGTCTAACCATGGAATTTAAGGCACGCAGCAAGTCTCACAAAGGGCCAAGCATAAAAAGGAACCCACAAACATGGCAGTCCGCCTAAAAAACACTGACCCTGATTTTACAGACCGTTTTAACACCCTGCTCACCGCCAAACGCGAAAGCGCTGCTGACGTAAATGCGGCCGTTGCCAATATCATTGATCAAGTGCGCTCTGGCGGAGATGGCGCCCTTATTCAACTCACCAATCAGTTTGACCATCTCGACCTGGGCCAAACCGGCATCAGCTTTTCCCAATCTGAAATAGACACCGCTGTCAATGAAATTGACAGCACCACCATGCAAGCCCTAGAACTTGCCGCCCAGCGCATCACCAACCACCACGAAAAACAAAGGCCTGAAAACCAACGCTATACCGATGAACTTGGCGTTGAACTTGGCTATCGCTGGAGCCCGGTAACAGCGGCTGGTCTTTATGTCCCTGGTGGCACAGCAGCCTATCCCAGCTCCGTCCTCATGAATGCCTTGCCAGCAAAAGTGGCCGGTGTTGAGCGCTTGGTCATGGTTGTGCCCACCCCAAATGGCGTCACCAACCCTCTGGTCTTAGCAGCCGCCAAATTGGCCGACGTTGATGAGGTTTACCGCATTGGCGGTGCCCAAGCCATTGCCGCCCTGACATACGGCACAAACACAATCAAACCCGTTGATAAAATTGTCGGGCCAGGCAATGCCTATGTCGCGGCTGCCAAACGCCAAGTGTTTGGCACCGTTGGCATCGATATGATCGCAGGCCCTTCAGAAGTGCTTATCATCGCTGACAAAGATAACAACCCCGACTGGATCGCCGCCGACCTATTGGCCCAAGCTGAACATGACGTGGCCGCGCAATCCATTCTCATCACAGATGATGAAACACTTGCCAACAGCGTAGAACAAGCGGTTGAAAACCAATTAAAAACGCTAGAACGCACTGATATTGCCAGCCAGTCCTGGAAAGACTTTGGCGCTATTATTCTTGTCGACACATTAGAAAACGCAAGCCCCCTTTCAGATCAGTTAGCCCCAGAACATTTAGAACTGGCCGTGGCTGACCCTGAGAGCTTATTTAACCAAATTAAGCACGCAGGCGCTGTCTTTATTGGCCATCACACACCAGAGGCCATTGGCGATTATGTTGGCGGCTCCAACCATGTTTTACCAACAGCGCGCTCTGCCCGGTTTTCATCTGGCCTTTCAGTGCTTGATTTTATGAAAAAAACCACCATTCTAAAATGTTCAAGTGAGGGCTTAAAAGCCTTAGGGCCAGCTGCAATAACATTAGCCGAAGCTGAAGGCCTTAGCGCCCATGCCCGTAGCGTATCCATTCGCATGAATTAAAGGCTTGTGTGACACGCATTAAACGACAAAGACAAAAATGAGCAATAAAGATGAGTGCCAGCACAAACTGCCTATTCGACATCATCTTGGATGAAACCACCATTGGCCGCAACACGCCCGATATTGAACAAGAGCGCGACGTTGCTATTTTTGATCTTTTGGAATGCAATTTTTTCGAGCTGATCTCAAAACCAGACCAACCAAAGGTCGAGGGCCCCTACAAACTCAACCTTTCAATTGAAGAGAACCGTCTTATTTTCACTGTTACAGATCAGGAAAACAACGCCTTAGCTTCACACGCTTTATCTCTGACCCCATTCAAAACCATTATTAAGGATTATTTCTTAATATGTGAGAGTTACTTTGAAGCGATCAAAACCGCAACGCCCCAACGCATTGAAGCGATTGATATGGGCCGGCGCGGCCTACATAATGAAGGGTCAGATCTTTTAATGACAAGGCTGGAAGGGAAAATAAACATCGACCAAGACACCAGCCGGCGCCTTTTCACCCTTATTGTTGCACTTCATTGGAAAGGATAGAGCCAGATGAGCGGGCAACTTCCTGGCGCCATATTATTTGTCTGCTCACAAAACGCCATCCGCTCGCCCATGGCCGAGGCCCTTTACAAAAACCTTTATAAAGACAAATCCTACGTTCAATCAGCCGGCATACACGCAGGCGACCCCAGCCCCTTCATGCAAGAAGTGATGGCCCAAAAAGGCATAGACCTTTCCCATCATAAAGCCCGCACTTTGCAAGACATACAAGACAGCCTTTTTGATATCATCATAACGTTAAGCCCCGAAGCTCACCACCAAGCCATGGAACTCACCCGCACCATGGCAGTTGATGTAGAATATTGGCCGACAATGGACCCAACCCTGGTTGAAGGCAATCGCACCCAAAGATTAGATGCTTTTCGCGAATGCCGGGATAATTTGGAAACGCAGATAAAACAACGTTTTGATACAAATGATCAATGAATAACAAAGAGCAATTTTTAAAGCACAAATGCTCAAAAAAGACACACCAAACCATTAATAAACTGGTTTTTATGCCCCAACTCATCATAAATAGAGCGTCTTTTCATGCAAATATGTGGCATAACCATCATTAATCACACCAGATAGACAATTGAGGGCTTGATTTTAAACCTCAAGCAGAGGAAACTCCGCTGCAAACAGTCAAATGAAAAAAAGAAAGCGTTTCACCCAAAAGTGAAAACTGGTTTTGGGACAAATGAAGCCCTGAAAGTTGAAAAACTCCAAAAAGGATAGGTATGGCAAAAGA
>JANQQH010000304.1 GCA_028285025.1 Hyphomicrobiaceae bacterium
CCGGCTCAGCAAGCTCAGCCCGGTCCATAATAGCGCTTGCCCCCAAACCTTTAAGGTAAACTTCTTCAGATGTGCGCCCAGTTAGGGCGATAACCTTAAACCCGAGTTTAGCAAGCACCGCCACAGCCACACTGCCAACCCCGCCAGAGGCCCCGGTCACGATAATCTCTCCATCGTCCGGGCGCACCCCATGACGCTCCAGCGCCAACACACACAACATAGCGGTATAACCAGCTGTGCCAATGGCCATGGCCTGGCGCGCATCAAATGCACTGGGCAAAGGCACCAGCCACTCACCCTTAACACAAGCCTTTTCTGCCAGCCCACCACTATAAGACTCACCCACGCCCCAACCATTGAGCACAACTTGTTGCCCAGGCTCAAAATCGGCATGATCTGATTTGGCAACCGTGCCAGCAAAATCAATGCCCGGTACCAGGGGGTAGCTTCTCACAATCGGGGCTTTACCCGTTAAAGCCAGTGCATCTTTATAGTTCAAAGTTGAATAGGCAACATCAACCACCACATCAAAATCGGGTAAGACCGCTTCATCAATGTCCTGCAAAGCCACTGTCTGCCCATCATCACCTTTGTCAATCAACAACCCTTTGAACATAAGTCTCCCCTGTTATATTTATTTAGCGATTAAAACCATCAAACTCATTAAGCTTCTTAAAATACGTAACAAGCACTTAATCTCAGAAAAAAACTATAAAAAACGCTAGCGTTCAAACCGCTTAAATTTAATCCGGTGCGGGTTCACAGCCTCTTCACCAAGGCGGCGTTTCTTATCTTCTTCATAATCTGAAAAACTACCCTCAAACCACTCCACATGACTGTCCCCTTCAAAGGCAAGAATGTGAGTCGCGATCCGATCAAGGAAGAACCGATCGTGGCTAATCACTACCGCACAGCCCGGGAAATCTTCTAAAGCCGCTTCCAGCGCAGATAAAGTCTCCACATCCAAATCATTGGTCGGCTCGTCAAGCAGCAACACATTGCCACCCTGTTTCAGCATTTTGGCCAAATGCACCCGGTTGCGCTCACCACCAGAAAGATCGCCAACTTTTTTCTGCTGATCCCCGCCTTTAAAATTAAACCAGCTTACATAAGCGCGTGAAGGCACCTCGCGTTTGCCAAGCAAAATCTGGTCGAGCCCATCAGAAATTTCCTCCCAAACGGTTTTGCCCCCATCCAGATCATCACGAGACTGATCAACATAACCAAGCTCAACCGTCTCTCCCAAACGGATAGAACCCTCATCAGGGGTCTCAACCCCGGTGAGCATTTTAAACAGAGTGGTTTTACCCGCCCCGTTCGGGCCAATAACCCCCACAATACCGCCCGGGGGCAACTGGAACGAAAGATCATCAATCAACAACCGGTCGTCAAACCCTTTTGTGAGTTTGTCCGCCTCTATCACCACCCCGCCAAGCCGTTCACCAGGAGGAATAGAGATTTGCGCCGTTGAAACCTTTTCATGGTCAGCCTTGTTCGCCAATTCTTCATAAGCCTTAATCCGTGCCTTGGATTTGGCTTGCCGCGCTTTGGGCGAAGATCTGATCCAATCCAGTTCACGCGCCATTGCCCGCTGCTTGGAGGCATCTTCTCGACCTTCTTGTGCCAAGCGTTTTTGTTTCTGTTCCAACCAGGAAGAATAATTGCCCTCATAAGGCACACCCCGGCCCCGATCAAGTTCCAAAGTCCAACCTGTGATCTGATCAAGAAAATACCGATCGTGTGTGATCAGAATAACGGTACCCGTATAGTCTTCTAAATAACGCTGCAGCCAGGCCACAGTTTCTGCATCCAAATGGTTGGTCGGCTCATCCAGCAACAACATATCTGGTTTGGAAAGCAAAAGCTTACACAGCGCCACCCGGCGTTTTTCCCCGCCAGAAAGTGAGGCCACATCACTAGCCCCGTCCGGGCAGCGCAGCGCATCCATAGCTTGTTCCACTTGTGCGTCCAAATCCCACAAGTCTTGGGCATCAATCTGATCTTGCAATTGAGCCATTTCATCAGCTGTTTCTTCTGAATATTCAACAGCCAGCTCATTATACCGATCAAGGATAGCTTTTTTTGTCGCCACCCCTTCCATCACATTGCCAAGAACATCTTTACTCTCATCCAATTGCGGCTCTTGCGGCAAATACCCAACCTTAATGCCATCAGCCGCCCACGCCTCGCCAGAAAATTCCGTATCAACCCCGCCCATAATTTTCAAAAGGGTCGATTTACCCGCCCCGTTGACACCAACAACACCAATTTTAGCGCCAGGCAAAAAAGAAAGGGTGATATTTTCAAATAATGTTTTACCCCCAGAATAAGCTTTGGAGAGTTTGTGACACGTAAACACATATTGGGGCGCGCTCATAAATTTAATAACCTTTGTTTCCTTAAAATTTTAAACAAATTCAATGTTCTTTGTTTAGACAATAAGATTGATAGCAAAAATTGCAATTGCCAAGATATAAAAGTGACCGTAAAGATGGCCCCCAAATTGCAAAATTCACAGCAAAGATCAAGTGCAGATAAAACTTCACCCGTTACACAGATAAATTTTGATTTATTTTGACGCACGAACGTAAAACAAGACACGGTATTCAAAGATGTGGATCAAAATGACACGCAAACAACTGCTTGAGAACCTAATGCTACTTACCGGCACCCTGCTGGTTTGCTTTTTGGTGTTTGAATTTGTGATCTTCAAATACATCCTGAAAACCTCAGATGTCATTCCAAATACATCACTCAATGGCGTTATACGCTATCTACCCAACACCAAAGCCACGCTTTATGAACCTGACGGCACGAGCCATACCGTGAGCATTAACGAAAATGGCTGGAATTCACCCTATAAAACTTACCAAAAACAAAAACCTGAAAACACAACCCGCATCGCCGTGATCGGTGACAGCTATGTGCAAGCCTCTGCAGTGAACGTCAATGAAGGCTTTGCCCAGGTGATCGAACAACAACTGAATGCAAAGGGCTATAAAACCCAAGTTTATCGTTTTGGCATTGATGGCGCCCCGTTAAGCCAATATCTCCACATGCTCACCCAAGAGGCACTGCAATACAAACCTGACATTGTTGTCGTCCAGCTCATTCATAATGATTTTGATGAAAGCTATCGCTTTCTCTATGGCCGCTATTCTTCAAGCTTCATGAAGCTTGACCTTGAGGGAGACAAAATCAAACAAGTGGCCCCAGAACCCTATAACCCTGGCTGGGTTGATACTTTAAAAAACAGCCGTACCTTCCGCTATCTCTATTATCAAACCGGCCTTGCCGCAATCGTTCGCCGCATGATCAATAAAGAAGAAGAAGGCCAAGTAAAGCCCCCTAAACACGGGCTTATCCAATCAGCAATCGATGTACGCAACATCACCGAACTGGATAAAATCCGCACTACTACGTCTTATGTTTTTGATCAATTCAAAGCTTTAAGTCAGCAACATAATTTTAAACTGCTGATCACCATGGACCCAGTACGCGAAGCCATTTATACCGGCAACGACCCAAAAGACTATGAAGCCAATGCACTCAACCTCATTGCCAAAAATACAGCCCAGACAAAAGGCATCTCCTTTCTTGATCTAGAAACCGCCATGAGCAAAGCTTACAAGGCTGATAAGAAAAAGTTTGAATTCCCATGGGACTGGCACTGGAACAAACACGGCAATGAAATTGCCGGCAAAGCCATTGCCAAAGATCTAGAGCTTCAATTCTTGCAAAACCCAACCAACAGCCAATAGGAAAAAAATCGATGGCTAAAAATTTTCACGAGTCTTACGAAAATGAGCACCCAGGGTTACCCACTGAGCGCTCTACCGGTTTTGTATTTGCAGGTGTGGCAACCATCGTTGCTCTTATTCTTTTTTATTCCAATGATTACACGATCACCAAAGGGGTGATTATTGCCCTGATTATCGCGACCATCTTTGCTCTGCTGGCTCAATTTGCCAGCCCTCTTTTGCGCCCGATCAATATTTTATGGTTTAAATTCTCACTACTACTTTTTAAAATCGTCAACCCAATCATTATGTTTATTATGTATGCCCTGGTGATCGTCCCAGCCGGCCTGATCATGCAATTAAAAGCAGATCCGTTAAAGGCCAAAAAAGACCCTGAGGCAAAAACTTATTGGATTGAAAAAGACCCTGAACAATCAACCCGCCCTATGAAGAACCAATTTTAAACCGTTTAGCCAAGAAGAGACAGAACATGAAAAGTTTCATCAAAGAAATCATCGCCTATATGAACGCTCGCAAAAAATGGTGGCTAGCCCCTATCTTGATCATAATGATCGCCTTCGGTGCGCTTCTCGTGTTAGCAGAAGGCTCCGCTATTGCGCCCTTCATCTACACAATCTTTTAAAAGACCACAGACAAAGACAAGAGTGGCCAAGCCGCTCTTGTCGCATAACCGCAAGCTTTAACAAACAGGTCTCTATTGATGCGAATTTTAGGAATTTCAGCCTTTTATCATGACAGCGCCGCCGCCCTCATCGAAGACGGCACCATTATCGCCGCCGCCCAAGAAGAGCGCTTTACCCGTAAAAAACATGACCCTGGCTTTCCCGAGAAATCCATTGAGTATTGCCTGACACAAGCTGGTCTTACCTTAAAAGACATTGATCATCTGGTCTTTTTCGAAAAACCATTTCTAAAATTCGAGCGCTTGTTGGAAACCTACCTGGCCAAAGCCCCCAAAGGCTTTACCAGTTTTAAAATGGCCATGCCCGTTTGGATCAAAGATAAACTGTTCCAAAAAGACAAGCTGATCAAACTATTTGAAAAGTTTGAAACTCCCGGCGATATAGAAGACCGCTTGCTTTTTGCTGAACACCACCAAAGCCATGCCGCATCTGCCTTTTTCCCCTCCCCCTTTGAAGAAGCGGTTGTGCTGACCATGGACGGGGTTGGTGAATGGGCCACCGCCTCAGTTGCCATTGGCCGCGGCAACACCCTAACAACCGTCAAAGAAATTCAATTTCCCCATTCCTTAGGGCTGTTATATTCCGCCATGACGTACTACACCGGCTTTAAGGTCAACTCTGGTGAATATAAAGTGATGGGCCTGGCCCCGTATGGTGAACCAAAATATGCAGACCTGATTAAAGATAACCTGATCGATATTAAAGAGGATGGCAGCTACTGGCTTGACCAAAGCTATTTCAATTACGCCACTGGCCTGACCATGACCTCAAACAAATTCCACGATTTATTCGGTGCCCCGCCGCGCACACCAGAACAAAAAATCACCCAACGGGAAATGGACCTGGCCGCCTCTGTCCAAGCTGTAACAGAAGAAGTCATGCTTAAAATGGCCACCAATTTAGCCCAATCTTATAACATTCCTAATCTTTGCCTGGCAGGTGGTGTAGCGCTCAACTGTGTGGCAAACGGCAAAATCATTCGGGGGGGAAGTTTTGAAAACGTCTGGGTTCAACCAGCAGCAGGCGATGCCGGCGGCGCACTAGGGGCAGCCCTGGCCGCCTATTATGTTGAAAAAGGGCAGGCCCGCAAACCGAACAGATCAGCCGACCACATGAAAGGCAGTTATCTAGGCCCCTTATTTGAACAAACAGACATTGAAAACCGCTTAACCAGAGCTGGCGCCAAGTTCGAAGTGTTTGGAGACAACGCGTTGATGGAAGAAACCGCCACCTGCCTAGAAGCTGGCCATGCCATTGGCTGGTTCCAAGGCCGCATGGAATTTGGCCCGCGCGCCCTGGGTGGCCGCTCCATTCTGGGTGATCCACGCAATCCCAAAATGCAAAAAACTTTAAACTTAAAAATCAAATACCGCGAAAGCTTTCGCCCCTTTGCCCCTTCCATTCTAGCTGAAGACGTTGGCAATTACTTTGAACACGATAAAGAAAGCCCCTACATGCTGGTTGTCGCCCCGGTCAAAGAAGAACACAGACTAGACACCACAGATCAAGACAAAGGCCTGTTTGGCATTGAAAAACTCAACATACCCCGCTCAACCATCCCGGCAATCACCCATGTTGATTATTCTGCCCGCATTCAAACCGTGCACAAAGAAACCAACCCGCGCTATCACGCCCTGATCTCAGCCTTTAAAGAAAAAACCGGCTGCCCCATCGTGGTCAACACCAGCTTTAACGTGCGCGGCGAACCAATTGTATGCACTCCCGAAGACGCCTTCCACTGCTTCATGGGCACCGAAATGGACACCCTAGTGATCGGCAATTGTCTTTTACGAAAACAAGACCAAGATCAAACTCTGGCTGAAGATTACAAAGACAAATTTGAACTTGATTAAAACAAGCGCCTGGACTGTGCCTTAACTTCCATGGTGAGATTTTTGCATTTTAAAACCCCATGTCAAGGGTTGTACAAGCCCTAATGGGCCCTTGACATGGGGTTTTAAAATGCGAAAGTCTTATTATGGAAGTTAAGGCACGCCGCAAGCCTCGATACAAAGAACAATCAACTTTCCTGCTCACTTGGCCCATTAGACGTATCTTCCTCTTCAGACAAGCTCTCTTTATAATAATCACGATACTGCTTCATAAACGTATCAAGCGTATTAATCGCCGCAATATCTTTCGCCAAGCGTTTATAAGCCTCACCATCTTTCCTAACCGGCTTGGTCACAACAATAAAGGCGCTCGCATCCTGGCTATTGACCATCTTGTTGTAAAATTTCTTACGCAAACGAGACAGAGCAAACGCATCTTGCGCCAAAGAATAAGAGATCGCGGCCCGCAAAACATCCTGCCGCTCAAACGGTTGCAACGCCTCACCACTATTCCACCTGGAACCAAGCAATTTCTCTAATTGCTCACCAGCTTTGCTCCATTGCTGTGCATTCCAATAAGCATCAGCTTTCATACGCTCAATTTCTGGGCCGTTCATACGGTTTAAAATATCTATTGCCCCATCAACCTGGCCAAGCTCACTTAAAGCCCGAGCTTCCAAAACATCTCTAGCCCGTTTTACCTGACGCGGTAAGTTTGGTTGCCTAGTACGCCCAATGGTTTGCAGCGCCAAAGCCGGCTTTCTGTTCATCAAATACACCATCGCCAACTTAGCCGCCACCTGGCTGCGCGCAGCCCCATTCACACGATTTTGCACCTGATGGTCAAGCAATTCAGAGGCATGATCGAGCAAATCAACATCAATGAGCCGGTCAGCCAACATGCGGATCATCTCATCACCTGTGCGCCCAACTGGGGTTAATTCTTTAAAATCATAAAACAAACTCAAAGTCTCAATGGGCCGCATATCCGTTGTCCGGTTTTGCAAAAACAAAGACTTGAACACCTTGGCCATATCATCTTGAATACGCAAGGCTTTTTCATCTGAAGGGAAAGCTTTCACAGCCTGCTTCATATTGGCAAAAGCCAACCGATAATCTCCTTTATCAGCATAAAGCTTGGACAATAAAGAAAGCATTTCAAGCTCTGTGTCATCGCCGCGCCACATAAGCTGCATGCCTTCTAACTTAGCAATGGCATCATTCGGATCTATTTGGTTATTTTTTAAATTCAATTCAAGCAAATCAACTTTTGCCTTAGCAACTGCTGGAGCCACATCTGAATCTGCCACCACCTTATAAAGACGTTGCGCTTCACTCGTCTGGCCCGTAGCCGCCAAATATTGCGCATTCAGCAACATTGCATTCATATCAATATCAGGTTCCCCCGTATTACGAGAAACATTACGCAAATAAGTATCCACTAAGGCATAGTTTCTCAAAGCCAGGGCAGAGCGGGCTGCACCCAATAAAAATCTTGCCTTTTGAACATCAGGATAAGACGACAATGCGTCTTCCCCACCCTTAAACTGGCGCAAAGCATCTGACCATTGTTCTTGCATCAACCTGGCCATGCCGCGCCATAGCGCAGCATGTTCATTATTATAAAGCGCACCAAGTGACAAAGCTTTCACAGCATCTTTAGGGCGATAAACCATCACATTCGCCGCCCCCTGTAACACCCGAATTTCAGGATCATTCATCGCTTCAGGTTGCTCATGAGCAATCCGTTTGACCATGCCCAAGGTTTCCATAGCCAATTCATTCGCCAACAGAAATCGTGCATAATCGCGGCGCGCCTGAAACTTTTCTTTTGGTTTTGCCAAAGCAATTTTAGATTCAAAGCCACCCACCTGGTCCATAAATGACCCATTTCCCGCATATCGCCATTCATGAAACTTAATATACCCCAAATCAGTAACAGTACGCTTTTTGGTCTTGGGCTTATCCCGGCGTTGCCCAGAATTGGTTGCCTCAGACAGGTGCAATCCACGATTACGCGAAATGATCACCTCTTGGAACCCAACACGTATTTCGACATCATCTCTTTTCGGCGTAAGAGCAATACCATGAGCCGTACCAAAGGTAGCAAAATCAACAAAACTTTGCGGTTTAGAAAGCTGGCCAACAGGGGGAAAACTGGTCACCAATCCAACCCGATCACCAATTGAATCATCTTTGAGCCAATACACATGGCCCGGCCGATCAACCGCAACACTCACATAGCGTTTATTTTCAACGGTTTTCTTGCGCCTTAAACGCAAACTTTGCGCCTTGGCGGTCACCATGTCACCAATTTTGGCTGTCCAGACCAAATTTTCATATTCAAACGCAAATAACATCGGCCTTGTCAGCTTAATCAAAATAAGCTGACCATTATTCAAACGCGTTTTACGAATAGCTTTGATCGTATCCGATTGCCCAACCAAAACATTTGCAAGGTCTATATCTTTATACCCATCAAAAATAATCCAAACCGTATCACCGCGAATAAACCCGGCCGCAGCAACACTTTCTTTAAACGGAAAATGAATTTCAACACTATTATCAGTTTTCTTTAAAAAAGGCTGGCCTTGATTAATCTTAGCCACATTTTTGCGGGCCTTTTGACCCCGCTCAGATTCTAAAACATACCCGCCAATGTCAGGCCGAACAAACTGTGCCTGATCATCGCCATCTTTTAAAGGCTGAACACCAACACGCTCTGGCCTGTCTCCAAACACTTTCAAATCAAATTCATCCGGGTTGAAAGCAGAAAATGTTGATTGAACCAATTTAAC
>JANQQH010000330.1 GCA_028285025.1 Hyphomicrobiaceae bacterium
ACGGGCAATCCTAAAACGTGATAAACCCCTGCCATTGCAGGTACCGCACGAACGACAGAAACACGGGCAGAGATGAAGAACAAAGCGATTAATCCCAAAACCAGTGCATAACAGGTCCAACCGACGACCGTCTTTTGATCAAGGTCTTTCCAAAATGGGCCCTTGGGAACCGTTATATTGGAAAGTGCAGTTTCTTCTTTGGCTTCATCTTCTTCACTAGCTTGGTCTAAAGCTTGAACAAAGGGGTCGTTTTCCTCTTGTTCAGGCTCTGGAGTTTCAGTTTGAGCTGCGATCTCGTCTGGCTCATCAAATAATCCGTCTATGTCGTCTTGGGAGTTTTCTTCTCCTGCAGGCTCTGGCTCATCAAATAGCCCGTCTATATCGTCTTGGGAGTTTTCTTCTCCTGCTGGTTCTGGCTCATCAAATAGCCCGTCTATGTCGTCTTGGGAGTTTTCTTCACCTGCTGGTTCTGGCTCATCAAATAGCCCGTCTATATCATCTTGGGAGTTTTCTTCAGCAAGATTTTGTGCTTCTTCTATTTCATTAAAGCCTAATTCTTCCAAAGCATTATCATGCGGTGATACGGCCGGTATCTCTTGGCTATCCTTATCATCTGCTGATGCTTGGACATCTTCAGGGCTAATCAGATCATCATCAGTTGCATGCCAAATATTGCTACAAGATGTACAACGCACTTTCGTGCCGCCCTCAGGTAATCCTGAGGCCAGTTCATAATTTGTTGAACATTGTGGGCACACCAATATCATTGCCATGCAAAATCCTTTAAAAACGAGTCGCAGTCTTAAAAAATAACCAACAATTCATTAAAGAAGCCCTTCTTTTTTTAAAACTTATCCCCGCTTTGGCCGTATTCTATGGCTACATATTCGCAAAAAAAAAGGATATGCTTGCCTTCATGAATCACATTGTAAAAAAAGTTCACCATAGCTTTGATATTGGCTAAAAAGGATTAACTGATATGACAACCATAAAAAGGCGATAAACCATTGATAAGATTAGAAAATGTCGCTCTTCGTTATGGCCGGGGTCCAGAAATTCTAAGAGATGTTAATTTCCATCTTAAACCAGGCTCTTTGCACTTTTTAACGGGCCCTTCGGGCGCGGGTAAAACCAGTCTTTTGCGGCTTTTATTTATGTCGATACAGCCTACGCGCGGTCTCATTCATCTATTTGGGCAAAATGTGACCCGTATTACCCCTTCGCGGCGGGCGGATTTGCGTCGGCGAATCGGTATCGTTTTTCAAGATTTTCGACTGCTTAGCCACCTTACCACATGGGAAAATGTGGCTTTACCCTTGCGGGTTACGGGAAAGAAAACCCAGGATTATCAAGAAGATGTAACCGATCTTTTGCAATGGGTGGGTCTTGGTGAGCGTATGTATGCTCAAGCGCCGGTATTATCGGGGGGTGAAAAACAAAGGGCGGCTATTGCCCGGGCTGTCATTGGCAAACCTGAACTTTTGCTGGCAGATGAGCCTACCGGTAACGTTGACCCGCAAATGGCACGGCGTTTGTTGCGTTTGTTTATTGAGTTAAACCGTCTTGGAACATCGGTTATTATCGCCACACACGACCATCAATTGATGCAACAATTTCAAGCTCCACGGCTAGAATTGCATGATGGCCGTATTCACCAGGTAGGATAACCGTATGACCTATGATACCAACATGCCGCCACAAGCCGGCGCCAAGGAGCTTTATTCCCCTGCGCGCCCTAAGGAGCGCAGCTGGAGCAACCAGCCAACCCCTATCGTGGAGGCAAAAACAGTCACGGGTAGTTCGCTTTTTGTGGTGATATCGATTATGTGCTTTCTGGCTTGTTTAACCGCAGGCACAGTTTATCTGATCAATCAATCAGCTGCGGCCTGGACAGATGATATTGCTAGTGAAGTGACCATACAAATCAGTGTTGATAAGAATGAGAACATTGAGGATAAATTATCAAAGCTCTCCTTCTTTCTCACCAATAGAGATGGTATCAGCGGGGTGCGCCCATTACCACCTCAAGAAAGCTCGCGCTTGCTTGAACCATGGTTGGGCGAAGGAGCCAATTTAAAAGATTTGCCGATCCCTCGTCTTATTGCTGTTGAATTAGATCGTACAAACCCGCCAGATATGGTGCAATTAAGCAAAGCTCTTGAGACCAATTTTTCTAACGCAAAGCTGGATGATCACCGCCGTTGGCAATCTCAAATCCAAACTGTTACCCGCTCGATGGCTTTGGGAGGGCTGGCCGTGCTTATTCTTGTTGGTCTGGCAACCACCGGCATCATCGTTTCTGCGACCCGTTCTGCCATGGCATCCAACCGTGAAATTGTTGAGGTTTTACATTTTGTGGGGGCAACGGACCGATTTATCGCCCGCGAATTTGAACGCCATTTCCTTGCCCTTGGCATACGCTCTGGCTTGGTGGGGGCTGGAGGGGCGCTCTTTGTGTTTGTTTTTATGCCTTATTTCATGCGCTTGCTTGGTGGCAGCAACATGACGAGTGCAGAAATCCGTCGCCTGTTGGGTACGATTGCGCTTGATATACCTGGTTTTATTTTGCTTGGCATTGTGGTGATTGTGATTGCGGCTCTTTGTATGCTCACGACCCGCTATGGCGTTTACCGCATTTTAAATTCACAGCACCATTAAAATTTAAATAATAAAATGATCCGCTCACTTATTTTCACTGCTGGCTTTTACATTGGTTCTGCCATCATTTTATTGGTTGGTTCTCCGTTGCTGTTTGGTAAACGGTCCTGGGCTATGGCTGGGCTGGCGTTTCATGGGCGGTTTGTTCTTGCTTGGATGCGCCTTGTGATTGGCACTAACATCGAAGTGAGGGGCCAAGAAAATT
>JANQQH010000334.1 GCA_028285025.1 Hyphomicrobiaceae bacterium
ATCACCGCGTTGAAGTTTGTCAACTTTGTCAACAAAACGCTGCTCAAGAAGCTTCTTGGCCTCTTCATACTGCTTTTGAATGGCCTCAACTTCACCCATAGCTTTTTCATTTTTAAGGGCAATGTCCCACCATTGACTGCGAGGCACTTCATCCAAAGCTTCTTCAGTAACTTTGGCACCTTTTTTCAAGCTCTGAACACCCTTGATCACTTCTTTGTTTAAAAGCGCATCTTTCAAACGGCCATAAACGTTACGATCAAGAATTTGCATCTCGTCATCACGGTCTTTGGCCAAACGTTCAATCTCTTCACGCTCAATGGCCATTGCCCGTTCGTCTTTTTCAATGCCATGCCGGTTAAACACCCGCACTTCCACAACCGTACCGGCCACACCAGGGGGCAGTTTTAAAGATGTGTCACGAACATCAGAAGCTTTTTCACCAAAGATCGCGCGAAGAAGCTTTTCTTCCGGTGTCATTGGGCTTTCACCCTTCGGGGTGATCTTACCCACCAGAATGTCACCCGGTTTCACCTCAGCACCAATATAAACAATGCCGGCCTCATCCAGATTTTTCAAAGCTTCTTCAGAAATATTCGGGATATCCCGTGTGATCTCTTCTGGCCCCAACTTGGTGTCACGCGCCATCACCTCAAACTCTTCAATGTGAATGGAGGTGAAAACATCGTCGCGCTTAATGCGCTCAGAGATCAAAATGGAGTCCTCAAAGTTATAACCATTCCATGGCATAAACGCTACCAAAACGTTTTTACCCAAGGCCAAATCACCAAGATCTGTTGAAGGACCATCAGCAATAATATCGCCTGCTTTCACCCGGTCACCCACTTTCACCAAGGGGCGTTGGTTGATACAGGTGTTTTGGTTCGAGCGCTGGAATTTACGCATATTGTAAATATCAACACCAGGCTTTGAAGGGTCTTGCTCCTCTGTCGCCCGGATCACGATACGTGTGCCATCAATCTGATCCACCACACCGGTCCGCTTGGCAGTGATCGCCGCACCGCTATCGCGTGCCACAACCTCTTCCATGCCCGTGCCAACAAACGGCGCCTCAGGCTTAAGAAGCGGCACAGCTTGGCGTTGCATATTAGAGCCCATCAATGCACGGTTCGCATCATCATTTTCAAGGAAAGGGATAAGAGCGGCCGCCACAGACACCAACTGTTTTGGCGACACATCAACATAATCCACCTTTTCAGCAGGCACCATCAAAGCATCTCCGCCATGACGACAGCTAACAAGATCTTCAAAGAACTTGCCCTCGTCAGTCAAAGGCACAGAAGCTTGCGCCACATAGTGGCGTGTCTCTTCCATGGCAGACAGATAAACCACTTCATCAGAAACCTTGCCGTCAATCACTTTGCGATACGGGCTTTCAATAAAGCCATATTTATTCACCCGTGCATAAGTGGCCAAAGAGTTGATCAAACCAATATTTGGTCCCTCAGGCGTCTCAATCGGGCAGATCCGGCCATAGTGGGTTGGGTGCACATCACGCACCTCAAAGCCAGCCCGCTCACGCGTCAGACCACCTGGGCCGAGCGCAGACAAACGCCGCTTATGAGTAATTTCAGACAAAGGATTGGTTTGGTCCATAAATTGAGACAATTGGCTAGAACCAAAAAATTCACGCACGGCTGCTGCTGCCGGTTTGGCGTTAATCAGGTCTTGCGGCATCACGGTGTCAATATCAACAGAGCTCATACGCTCTTTAATCGCCCGCTCCATGCGCAGCAATCCAACCCGGTATTGATTTTCCATCAACTCACCAACAGAGCGAACCCGGCGGTTGCCCAAGTGGTCAATGTCATCAATCTCACCCTTGCCATCACGTAAATCTACCAGGGTTTTCAGCACACCCAAAATGTCATCTTTACGCAGAGTGCGTACAGTGTCTTCACATTCAAGCTGCAAGCGAATGTTCATCTTCACCCGGCCAACAGCAGACAGATCATAGCGCTCAGCATCAAAGAACAAACCTTCAAACACCGCTTCTGCCGCTTCCACTGTAGGCGGCTCACCCGGGCGCATCACCCGGTAAATATCAATCAGCGCTTCTTCCCGGTTATTGGCTTTATCAGCCATCAACGTGTTGCGCATAAAGGCACCGGTGTTAACATGGTCAATGTCCAAAATCGGCAGTTCGGTCAATCCAAACTCTTTAAGCTTTTCAAGCAGCTCTTCGTTCAGCTCAGCACCTGCTTCAGCAACAATCTCACCGGTTTCCATATTGACCACTTCTTCGGCCAAATAGTGCGTGTAAAGCTCTTCATCGGTATAAAGGAGGTCTTTCAAACCATCTTCAACAAGTTTTTTCGCCTGACGCGCGGTTACTTTTTTGCCCGCCTCCAGCGCGACTTTACCGGTTTTTGCGTCAATCAAATCAGCCGCAGGTTTTACCCCTTTAAAGCGCTCAGGCACAAACGGTGTGCTCCAGCCCTTTTTGCCAAGCTTGTACATAATCTTGTCGTAAAACACATCCAAGATCTCTTCATCATCCAAGCCCAACGCATAAAGCAAAGAAGTGGCCGGTAATTTACGGCGCCGGTCAATACGCACATGCACAATGTCTTTGGCGTCAAATTCAAAATCCAGCCAAGACCCACGATAAGGAATGATACGGGCTGCAAATAATAGCTTGCCAGATGAATGGGTTTTGCCACGGTCATGATCAAAGAACACACCAGGTGAGCGATGCATTTGGCTAACAATCACACGCTCTGTACCGTTAATCACAAAGGTCGCATTATCAGTCATGAACGGAATGTCGCCCATATAGACATCTTGCTCTTTAATGTCTTTAACCGATTTAGCGCCCGTTTCCTCGTTAATATCAAACACAATCAAACGCAGAGTCACCTTTAAAGGCGCCGCAAACGTCATGTCCCGCTGCTGACATTCTTCCACGTCATATTTCGGCTTTTCAAATTCGTAAGAAACAAATTCCAGCGTGGCCCGCTCAGAAAAGTCAGTGATCGGAAAAACAGAGGTAAAAACGGATTGAAGACCTTCATTAGGGCGTCCACCATCTGGTCCTTTGACCATCAAAAACTCATCATATGAGCGTTTTTGAACCTCGATAAGGTTGGGCATTTGAGCCACTTCTGCGATTGACCCAAATTTTTTGCGAATGCGTTTGCGACCAGTGAACGTCTTAGCCATATCAGCTCCTCAAATGCCAGCGCTGCTTATAAGGGCTTTCTTGACCAACAAAGAAAGAGCCCTTTTCCAGCTTGATGTATCCTTTTTTAAGGCTTGGGAAGCTTTCTATTCGTTTCGCCCCTAGCCTTGACCCGTTTTGAAAAACGGTTCATCAAAAAAGCTTCACAATATCAAAAGCTTCTTTGATGAACTGTCCCATATAAATTGCTACAAATGCACAAATCACTCAAATACACAAATCACATGGCGATAAAGGCAAGAGGGGCATGCGCTCCTCTTGCCTTTTAAATCAATTACTTAAGTTCAACAGTAGCACCAGCGGCTTCAAGCTTTTCCTTAAGCTCATTGGCTTCGTCTTTTGGTGCGCCTTCTTTCACAGCTTTTGGAGCACCCTCAACAAGTTCTTTCGCTTCTTTCAGACCAAGGCCTGTGATAGCGCGAACTTCTTTAATCACATTGATTTTCTTGTCACCAGCTGAAGCAAGGATAACGTCAAACTCATCCTTTTCAGCCGCACCGCCAGCGTCACCGCCAGCACCAGGTGCTGCAGCAACAGCAACAGGAGCAGCAGCTGATACGCCCCACTCGTCTTCCAAACGTTTTGCAAGGTCAGCTGCTTCCAAAACTGTCAAGTTTGAAAGCTCTTCAATGATTTTATCTAAATCTGCCATTTTTAGTCGTTCCTAATATTTAATCGGTTTGTTTAATTTTTCAACTGGGTTGCTCATACAAGGGCTATTCACTTGAAGCTTTGGCCGCCACAACACGCGCCAGCTGTCCAGCTGGAGCGCTAAGAACTTGGGCAACTTTGCCGGCTGGTGCTTGTAGCAAGCCAACAATTTTACCGCGCAGCTCATCGAGTGATGGCAAGGCTGCAAGAGAATTTACGCCTAAAGGGTCAAGAACGGTTGTGCCCATAGCACCGCCTAAAATAACCAATCTTTCGTTATCTTTGGCAAACTTGGCAGCAACCTTTGGAGCACTCACTGGATCTTCAGAGGTCATAATACAAGTAGGACCTGAAAAAAGATCAGCGATGTCTTGTGCATCTGTTCCCTCAAGCGCGCGCTTGACGAGCCGGTTTTTTGCCACTTGCATGGTCCCACCTACTTGACGCAAATCCCGGCGCAATGCCGTCATTTCCGCAACAGTAAGACCTGCATAGTGGGCCACAACAATCACGCCAGAATTACCCAGCTTCTCATTGAGTGCGGCTACGAGCTGTTCTTTTTGTGCTCTATCCACCAGCTTTCTCCATTTTTACAAAGGGTCATGAAACGCATATGTTTCAAAAAAACCTTTGCGGCTAACGTTTGCCACTGCAAATCTGGGTAAACCCAATTTCACAATGACGCTCACTTGCCTGCCCGGCGCCCAATTGCTGTAAATGCAATCAAACCCCTTTATTAAGAAGTTCAAACCGATTAAGATTTCAGGCACCAAACCTTACCCTCTTAATCTTTTAAACCACCGTCTATGCAGGCCTATTTATTTAAACCACTTAAAAAAAGCGGCACCTGCAGTCTTGGACAGGACAACCCTTCATTTCATTGAAAACCAATGAAAAAAGGGCAAATTCCCCAGCCTAAAAAACACCTGGGAAAACGCTTAAACCCCACCCCTTAAAGGGCTGAGCCAATCTCTATTTTTAAGCCAGGACCCATCGTTGAAGATAAAGCCACTTGCTTCATAAATGTGCCTTTAGCACCTGTTGGCTTGGCTTTGCTAACAGCGCCAACAAAGGCACGAATGTTTTCAACCAAATCACCTTCACTAAAGCTTGCCTTGCCAACACCAGCTTGCACAACACCGGCTTTTTCAACACGGAACTCAACAGCCCCGCCCTTAGCGCTTTTCACCGCTTCACCAACATTTGGTGTCACAGTGCCAACTTTTGGGTTTGGCATCATGCCCCGAGGGCCCAAAACTTTACCCAAACGGCCCACCAAAGGCATCATATCAGGCGTCGCAATGCAGCGATCAAAATTAACATTGCCTTTTTGCACGTCTTCAACCAGATCTTCAGCGCCAACCACATCAGCACCAGCCGCTTTGGCCTCATCCGCTTTTGCATCTTTAGCAAACACAGCCACACGCACAGTCCGGCCAGAGCCCTTTGGCAATTCACACACACCGCGCACCATCTGGTCAGCATGGCGAGGGTCAACACCCAAATTCATAGCAATCTCAACTGTCTCATCAAACTTGGCAGTTGCACCCTCTTTAACAAGCTTAACAGCCTCTTCTAACGAATAAAGCTTATTGCGATCAATCGTCTCAACTACTGTTTTATATCTTTTTCCGCGCGCCATCAGATTACCCTTTCACTTCCAAGCCCATAGAGCGAGCAGAGCCTGCGATAATTTTCGCAGCCTGATCAACATCATTGGCATTCAAATCTACCATTTTCTTTTCAGCAATCTCACGCACTTGCGCCATGGTCACAGACCCAGCAACAGCACGCCCTGGCTCACCACCACCTTTTTTCAACTTGGCAGCTTTTTTCAAAAAGAAAGAAGCCGGCGGCGTCTTCATTTCAAAGGTGAAAGACTTGTCTTGATAAACAGTAATATTTACAGGAATAGGAGATCCTGGCTCAGCGTCACCAGAGGCAGCATTAAACGCCTTACAAAATTCCATAATATTAATCCCGCGCTGACCCAAAGCAGGCCCGATCGGCGGAGACGGATTGGCCTGACCAGCAGGCACTTGCAGCTTTAAATAGCCTTCAATTTTCTTTGCCATTTTCATATCCCTTTAAAGGCTTTACGCCTGTTTAAAATAACAAATGCCCTAACAGACATTTCGTAAGGGGGGTGTGGTACAGCACTTTGCGCCTGGCATTGCCCAATGCGCCTCCCACAACCATTTGACTCACTCTGCAAATCAACGCAAACAAGCCAAAACTAAAATCAAGCGCCGTTCTTTTGCACTTGACTAAACTCCAACTCAACCGGGGTTTCCCGGCCAAAAATTTCTACCGCCACCTTGACACGCTGTCGTTCATCATCAACTTCTTCAATCTGACCTTTAAAGCCATCAAACGGCCCATCCAAAACCTTAACCACCTCACCCACTTCATAGATAATGGTAGACTTCGGCCGCTCAACACCCTCTTTAACCTGATGCAGAATGTTCTGCGCTTCACTCTCAGAAATAGGGATCGGCTTGCTCTCAGACCCTAAAAAGCCTGTCACCTTAGGGGTGTCTTTAATCAGATGATACGCCTCATCGGTCATATCCATCTTGACCAAAACATAGCCAGGAAAAAACTTACGTTCCGAGGCCACCTTGCGCCCTCGGCGCACTTCGATCACTTCTTCTGTTGGCACCAAAATTTCTTCAAAGTGATCCTCTAGCCCTTCGTTAGCCGCCCGCTCACGAATAGCCTCAGCCACCTTTTTTTCAAAATTCGAATAGGCGTGAACAATGTACCAACGCTTCGCCATAGCTTTCACCCCAAAATTCTATTGCTCGCTCGAGCCAATCAACAACTGGACAAGCAAGTTCAACACTTGATCCGCAGCAAAGAAAAACACCATCGCCATAGCCACCAAAATCAACACCATAATCGTGGTCACCACTGTTTCTTTTTGCGTCGGCCAGGTGACTTTCGCCATTTCAGCACGCACTTCTTGAATAAATTCAAACGGATTAGCCATTAAAAAACCTCACGATGCCAACAACATTAAAGCATCTAACTGCCATCAAATTTGCCGCAAGGCCTTATGCCCTTGAACAAACAATCGTAATTTCCCTGCCTTTTAACCTCAAACACTTAGCCAAATGGCAGGAGTGGAGGGACTTGAACCCCCAACCCCCGGTTTTGGAGACCGGTGCTCTAGCCAATTGAGCTACACTCCTAAACCTTCCAGATTCATTTATCTTTTGTCACAAACCAATGCTTACCCACACAATGACAAAAAACGAAAAAACCATCGACCGCGCCTCATCATAGAAACTCAATCGAGCATAAGCAAAAAGACCCCATCAACCGCCCTTTCACGATCAATGCAGCCTATTTTCTTGGAAATGAGATGTGTTACGACATATTTTGGTCAAGTTCAATAAAAAAAAGCATTTTTTTCAAGAATCTTTATCTTTAACGCTTTTTTTCTTATCGGCGTTTCATCGTCCATAAAACAAGCAAATGATAAGAAATGGAGCGGGTGAAGGGAATCGAACCCTCATCTTCAGCTTGGAAGGCTGTTGCTCTACCATTGAGCTACACCCGCTTCTTTTGCCTCCCTGCGGCGGCGCGGCACTAGGTGCCGACGGCCATTCGGCCTAAGTTTTTTGCTCTCAGCGATACAAAGAGCCACAAAGAAAGCATTGAACAATGCTTCAGTATAAACTTGGCACCCATCTTACAGTGCGTCAATCTTTACGACAACTATTTGCTGAAAAATGGTGGAGGGGGTTGGATTCGAACCAACGTACACAGAAGTGACCAGATTTACAGTCTGGCGCCTTTAACCACTCGGCCACCCCTCCAATTTCAAAACCATTGCAATCAATCAAGAACAACGGTAGCGTCTGTATATGAAAATTATCGCAGCACCTGTCAACATCAAATTTGCAGCTTTTCGCTTTTTCCATTAGCTAAGGGTCATGACAAAATCTCGCAATACACCAAAATCTAACGCCCCCTCGAATAAAAAACAATTTCACAAAGGCAAAGCCAAGTCTCAATTTAAAAACAACACCCCAGCGGGCGAACCAACCATTTGGGGCATCCACGCCGTGGCCGCGGCCCTGAACAATCCAGAACGCAAAATAAAATCTCTTTGGCTAACAAAAAATGCCGCCAATCGCATCCAAGACATTTTAAACAGCCCCCTACCTGCCTATAAAGATG
>JANQQH010000350.1 GCA_028285025.1 Hyphomicrobiaceae bacterium
CGATTTCTTTGCCTGCGACCATCATTAGGTCTGCCATTTCATCAATGACGACAACGATCATCGGCATGGGTTCAAACCGGTTTTGATCAAGAAACCGGCCGCGCCATTTTCGAACAAGAACAATTAAGTTTTGAACCCATGCCGATGATCGTTGTCGTCATTGATGAAATGGCAGACCTAATGATGGTCGCAGGCAAAGAAATCGAAATCGCCGTCCAGCGTTTGGCCCAAATGGCACGGGCCGCTGGCATTCATGTCATCATGGCCACCCAGCGCCCCTCCGTTGATGTCATCACTGGCACCATTAAAGCCAATTTCCCTACCCGCATCAGCTTCCAGGTGACCTCTAAAATTGACAGCCGCACCATCCTTGGCAAAGAAGGTGCCGAACAATTACTAGGACGCGGTGATATGTTGTATATGCCAGGGGGCAGCCGCATGGTTCGCGTGCACGGCGCCTTTGTTGACGACACAGAGGTTGAAAACGTCGTCAATCACTTGCGCGCCCAAGGAGCCCCAGAATATTTAGACAGCATCATCCTTGAAGAAGAAACCACACAAGACACAGTGGCAAGCTCAGGTGATAAAAACCAAGATCTGTATCAAGAAGCTGTACAGATCGTCATACGAGACCAGAAAGCCTCCATCAGCTACCTACAACGCCGCTTATCCATTGGCTATAACAAAGCCGCAACTCTGATTGAACGCATGGAAGACGAGGGCGTTGTGAGCTCAGCAAACAGGTCTGGGAAACGTGAAATTCTCATTGATCAGGCATAAATAACCGTTAATTTCACGCTTATTTGTTTGCAAACAAAGCCAAATAAACGCAAAACATGCCAAAGAGTTGTCGTAATCTTTAGGCAATAGTAATCTCTATTTGATTGTCTACCAGTTTGATAATCAATCCAATCACCCAGCTGGAGTTACATTATAATGCCTCGCTTAAACGCTTTATCAAGCCCAAAAGCCACTCTCTCAAACAAACGCCAGCAAGTCTTGACATTAGCAATACTCACAATCGCGTTCCTTACCATACAAATAAGTGTCATGGACAGCACCTATGCCAGAGATAAAAAAGATAAAACAAAACCAGATAATTCAGGATGGGCAGCCTCAATCGTTGATGATTTGAAAAACACCGATCTCACCAGCCAACAACAAAAGATCGTGATACAAATCAACAGCTATCTCAACAATCTCACCGATTTAAAGGGACGGTTTATACAAATAAATACAGATGACAGCCAACAAAAGGGAAAATTTTATCTCAAACGCCCGGGCCGCATTCGTTTTGACTATGCCCCCCCAAGTTTGCAAAGGGTTATTGCTGATGGACGTTATTTAATCATCGAAGACCGCGATATTAATACTGAAGACCGCTTCCCCTTAAAAAATACCCCATTTCGAATTTTATTGGCCAAAGATGTCAATATAGTCCGCGATGCCATCATAAAATCTGTCGTAGAAACAGATGAGCAAACATCAGTTATATTGATAGATCGTAATGGCAGTGCCATAGGAGAAATAGAATTGGTCTTCACCAATACACCTAAATTGGAACTAAAAGAATGGAAGGTTATTGATGCACAGGGCCAAACAACACGCGTAATTCTGTCTCGTCTTAATTTTAATGAAAAAATCGATGGAAAACTTTTCCAAAGAGAAAAAAGCACCACTCCGTTTTTCTTTCCCTAAATAACTGTTGCATTACAGATACTTATAGCAAAAATTCACTCTTAAAAAGGCGTGCAAATTAATAATTCATTCACTTTTTAAGGGAAAATTACGCAATATGATGCAAAAAAACCATTGAAATCAAAAAAAACTCGCCTATTGTATTATTTTAAAGGGTGTGTCATTCCTATCGGTAGTGCCCCCCGTCTAACCGAGACACATCTTTTAGCGCCGTATTCCCTCTCGGCGCAAGCGACTTATAAAGCGCTGCGGGAAACTGTATTTTGAGGCTGAATTAAATTTGCAGATATAGTCTGCATAAATAAACCAGCTATTTGTGAGTAAAGCTATAAATGTTTAAAATGAGAATGGCTTGCTCTTAATACTTTTTCCCAAAAGCGTACGTTTAAGCGCAGTTTAATGCGCCCAGCCGTCCACATCCCGGTTGGGCGCTTTTTTTATGTCACTTTTCCTTAGATTTAAGTCTTGCCTTTAAGGTTTAAGAACAGATAAAAACCTAAAAGCCAAAAAACGCGGGGGCAAAAATCAATGAAATTAAAACTGGCAACCTGGAACATCAACTCGGTTCGTTTACGCATTGAAAGTTTGGCAAAATTTGCAAAACAGCACAACCCAGACATTATTGCCCTGCAAGAAACCAAATGCGCCAATGATCAATTTCCCCACAAGGCCATTCAAGACATGGGATACGAGCACATTGTCATTCATGGCCAAAAAGCCTATCATGGGGTCGCTGTTTTATCGCGCCTTCCCCTTGAACACATTGCCAACCATGATTTTAACAACTCTGGGCACACCAGACACATCGCCGTTAAAATCAAAACCTCAACACGCGCACCCAAACACCCCTTAATCTTGCATAATTTCTATATCCCTGCTGGCGGCGATATTCCTGATAGAACAAAAAATGAAAAATTTGGCCAAAAGCTAGATTATCTCACCAACCTCACCGGCTGGTTCAAAGATGACACCAACAACCATTCTGCCCGCATGATCATGGTTGGAGACTTAAACATTGCCCCCCTGCCAAGCGACGTTTGGTCTCACAAACAATTGCTAAAAGTTGTCTCCCACACACCAATTGAAGTGGACCATTTAAATGAACTGCAAGCCTCACAAAAATGGCATGATGTCATGCGCCAATTTGTACCCGAGCAAGACCCTCTTTTTACCTGGTGGAGCTACCGCGCCAAAGATTGGCGCGCCTCAAATCGCGGTCGCCGTTTAGACCATATCTGGGTCACTCCAAAACTGGCCAAAACTGCCCATAATATGCAAGTTCTTACCAACATTCGCGACTGGGAAAAAGCTTCAGACCATGCCCCAGTAATAGCTGAATTTGAATTGTAGGATAATTAAAAATTGGCCCAAAT
>JANQQH010000191.1 GCA_028285025.1 Hyphomicrobiaceae bacterium
ATAGATCCCAAAACCGGAAAGGCCTATTTTGGACGCGGCCATGTGCAACTCACCTGGGACTGGAACTATAAGCGCATGGGCAAAGAGCTCAACATGGGCGATGAAATTTATATCAATCCCGACCTTGCCTTACATCCAGACACCTCCGTTGCCATCCTCGCCCAAGGCATGATCAAAGGTCTATTTACTGGCAAACGGCTGTCAAAATATTTCAATGCCTCTACCACCAATTGGGGCGGTGCCCGGCGCATCGTCAACGGGCTGGATAAATATAAGCTGATTGGCGGTTATGGCCGAAAATTTCACGCCACGTTGCGCACCATTCCCTCAGACATACCTGTTGCCGAAGATGAGTGCACACTCCAAACAGTGCCCCAAAGCTGCCTCACCAAACTCAACAGCCAACTTGCAGTGCTTAATGGTCAATATGATGATTTAAACAAACAATACAAAACCTCTCTGTCAGAAAATGTAGCACTTAAATCAAAAGTTGAAACACAAGCCAAAGAAATAGCTGACTTAAAAGCCCAGCTACCAGGCACAACTGATGCTTTAGCTGAGCTACAACAAAAATACAAAACCCTTGAGGCCCGCTTTAACGACATAGAAACCCAAAACAACAAAACCAAAGCCGAAAACACCCGTTTGGTCGCTTTGGCAGATGACTTACAAACCAAACTAGATGACGCCATTACAACAGGCTCAACAGGTACAGACAGCCAGTTATTGAAAAAACGCTTAGAGCAAGTTGAACAACAGCAAAAAGCGCTTGATCAAAAACTAACCCAAGTCACAAGTGAACAAACCCGTCTGGCCAAATTAAGCACCAGCTTGAGCGAAAAACAACAAAACCTTGATAGCCAAATCCAAGACATTGAGATTTCAAGACAAGCCCTACAAACCCGCGAAACCAATTTATTAAAAGATCAAGAGCACCTAAAGACACGCGAGCAAAGCCTGAATGAAGAGGCTTTGGAGCTTTCTTCAAAAGAAAACAGCCTAAAACGATATGAAACAGAATTAAACGAGAAAAAACAAGCGCTTGAAGACTATTATTCCAAACCATGGTACTCACGCGTGTGGGACAATGTTGCGTCTAAATGGAGAGAAGAATGATCCGCCCAAAAACAACACCGAAACTTATGACCAAAATCGCTCTAGCCCTTACCATTTGTACCAGTTTAGGGCTTTTTATCACACCAGCAAAAGCAGACCGCAAATTTGCTAAATTTGACATTGTGCTCAACAAATCTAGCGGCGCTGTAAACGTTGAAGGCTTAAAGAGCAAAAACTATTTACAAGAATTGGCCAACACCCGCTTTGTCTACCTTGACCTCAAGGTACTCCTTGATGGTACAGACGAAGATGCTGTTCTCCAATCCACAGAAGAATCTGATCGGCGCACCGAGGTTGACTGCCAATCGGGGCGCTTTGGCCCTCTGCCTATGGTTGACGGTATGGAATATTTTCTCACGACCTCATTTGAAGGCAAAAAAATTGACGCCACCTTCTACCCAGGGAATCGCGCCAGATATACATTTAATGACGTTGCTTGTACCTACGACATTCGCATTAAAAAGCGCGCCGTATTTCACTTAAGAGGTTTCTTTGCCGTTGTTTCTAACACCTTTGAAGAAGGCGTCTCATTCCAACTCCGCCCCATTGCACCAACGCCTAAAGAAGTTGGCGAAATCCTAAAATAATTCCAATGAAAAAGGGCTCTGCAAAAACAGAGCCCTTTTATGCTCACCACTAATGCCAAAATCTAACCATGGCCGCCAAGACATGCCGCAAGTCTCGATCAATCACTAAAGCCCAAACCGAGACCAAAGCGCTCGCGCTTCAAGCGAAGAAATCATCTCATCTGATAAAGAAACATCGCCTTTAAAAAACGAACTCATCACCCCTTGAGGGCTCGTGCGGCCAAACAAACCTTTTTTCGGTTTGATCAATTTAAGCTCAACATCCGGGCCAAACTCTTCACGCATTTTGGTACGCACATCGCTAAGCCCATCAATTAAACCAAGCTCAACGGCACGTTTCCCAGTCCAAAATTCACCGGTAAACAAATCATCAGATTGCAATTTTTCCTCTCGGCGCGATTTCACCACATCTTGAAAGGTTTCATGGATATCCCTTTGCAGATCTTTAATACGCGCCACATCTTCAGGGTTTTCCGGTTTAAAAGCATCCAACGTCATTTTCTTTTCACCCGCAGTGTAAACCCGCCGGTCAACGCCAAGTTTTTCAATAGCTTGATCAAATCCAAAGCCAGCCATAATCACGCCAATTGAGCCAATAATAGAAGACGGGTCAGCATAAATCTCATCACCAGCCAAAGCGATAAAATACCCCCCAGAGGCTGCAACATCTTCTGCAAAAACATAAATTTTCTTATCCGTTTCTTCCGCCAAAGCCCGCAAACGTTTAAAAATAAGCATCGATTGTACCGGCGAGCCCCCAGGTGAATTAATCACCACCGCCACAGCCTTTGCCTTTTTCTCTTCAAAGGCACGTTCAATCACATCGGCGCAATTTGCCAAATTAATCCCGGGGTTAAGGGGTGTTGCCATGCCAATAGGTCCAGTAAAACGCAGCACAGGCACCACAGGTGTCTTTGCGAACAACCGCTTATACCAACTCTTTTTTGCCTTTTTTTGAGAAACCTTCGACATAAAAACCCTTCAATCTAATATTTTTATTGATCCAAAACAAATAAGCACAGCCCAGGCAAATTACAAGTCATGTAAACTGTTTCAACCCATTGGGCCCAGCACAAAGGTCTTTCACCTGGGCACAATAGTGCCCCTGCTCATCATGTAAAACGACCCCTTGTAATAACACCATAGGCGCGCGTGAACCTTTCACGCCTTGAACGATAACCCGGTTTGCAGGCTCACCTGGTTTTGGAAACAAAGGTAAAACTTTCACCCCGCCAAAACGACGTGTAAGCACAGATAACACTTCATCAAGCTTTTCTGCCCTATGGATCATGGATATAACCCCCTTAGGAGCCGCCATCGCCGTTAAAAACCGCACCCATTCTTCCAACGTTTCTGCCATGGCCCGCTTCGCGCGCCGCCGCAATGGATCGCTAGAAAAACGCATTGCCCCCTCATCATAAAAGGGAGGGTTAGCAACAACAAAGTCATACGAGTTACGCTTTAAGCCAAGCAACTCCAATTTTGTCACAGGGTCACACAAATCCCCCAAAAAAATGGAAACCCGCTCTTGCAATCCGTTGCGCTCAACATTGGCTTGGGCAATCTGAGTGTTAATTTGCTCAATTTCAATGGCATCGACCTGAGCCGTCTTACACCGTTGGGCAATTGCCAAACTCACCACCCCGGCCCCGCACCCAGCCTCTAAAACCCTCATAGACCCGTGATCGGGCACGCTAGCCGCTAGCAATATGGCATCAATACCAGAGCGAAACCCTTTTTTGGGTTGATAAATTTTTAAAGCACCACCAAGAAACAAATCATCTGTCAGCTCGTCTTGGTCAAGCAAAGCCATCATCTCTTGGCTTTTAGTCTCTTGACCCTCACACTCAAGCACACCCTTTAGCTGACCATTGGCCCCCTTAATCATCTGGCCCTTAATCATCTGGTAAGCGTCCTCATAACACTCATCACTCACCATAATGCGTCGGGGTAAAATACCAATTGACCCTTCAATCACACTCATATTGGTATCAAACAAAGCATAATCAATGCCTTCTTGGCGCAAGACATCCTCAACATAGCTCAAGAAAACAACATCGTTGGTAGAAAGTAGCTCTTTCATAAACTTCCAAATACCATTTTCAATAAAAGGGCTAATCAAGCCGAACTCAGCTTGTCCCCATTATGGCCCAAAAGGCCGCTCCCCTGCGGCTAAGCGCCGCAAAAAACACATCAAAAGCTTGACCACTCACTCAAAAAATTTGACTATAGATCCAATAATCAAGCCCCAAACGCACGATTTGCCATCAAATAAAAACAAGATCTTTGCTAATATTGAATTCTCATATTATACCTATTCATATCAACTTGTGTAAGACCAGGACACAATAAATTTCAAACTGTATGCTGGGAGCTAATTTTGACCGTCCAGAACCTAACACCTGAAAATTTGACGGAAAAAGTGACAAATCAAGATCACTACACCCCAACACCCAGCCTGGCTGCTTTATTAGACTTAACGGCCAGTGATATGGGCCGTATCAACGACCTTATTTTACAAAAGGCGCACTCTTCAGTTGATATGATCCCTGAGCTTGCCTCTCACCTGATCAACTCTGGTGGAAAACGCATTCGCCCCATGTTAACGTGCGCCACAGCAAGGCTATGTAATTATGAGGGGCTTGATCATATTCCCCTTGCCACCTCAATTGAATTTTTGCACACAGCCACCTTGCTGCATGACGACGTGGTTGATGAAAGCGATATGCGCCGGGGCAAAAAAGCAGCCCGGTTATTATGGGGCAATCAAGCCAGTGTTCTGGTCGGCGATTATCTGCTTGGTCAAAGTTTTAAAATCATGGTCAGTGTTGGCCAACTTGAACCTTTAAAAATTCTCTCTCACGCTTCAGCTGTGATTGCAGAAGGCGAAGTTATGCAACTTGTCACAGCCGGCAACCCTCAAAGTTCACAAGAAGATTATATGGCCGTGGTCAATGCCAAAACCGCAGCCCTTTTCGTTGCCGCCAGTGAACTTGGCGCCGTGGTTGCCAACCGGCCCGAACAAGAACGCCAAGCTTTAAAAGACTTTGGGCACACGCTTGGTATTTTATTCCAACTAATTGATGATGCCCTTGATTATCATGGAGATGCCGAAGATCTGGGGAAACAAGTCGGTGATGATTTCCGTGATGGCAAAATTACCCTCCCCGTTATCTTGGCCTACAAAGCTGGGACCAACGAAGAGCAAAAATTCTGGCAACGAACCTTGGGTCAGGGTGACATTCAAGATAATGACTTAGAAACCGCTCTTCAACTCATAAACAAATACAAAACCATCCAAATCACGATGGAACAGGCCCGTGATTATGGCCAAAAAGCCAAAACCGCCCTGCAAATATTTCCCACCTCTGTTTGGAAACATGCTTTGTTGGATACGGTTGAATTTTGCATTGAAAGAGGAAATTAAACGATTGCTCCCCAACCCACTGTCTGGCAACTGTACTGTTGCAGCCCCACGAACAGCATCTCACTTTCAAAATCACTTAACTATTTGTTGCGCCCATCAGAAAATTGAGAGGCCAGCATAATTTTTGAAAGCCGTGACATCCGCTCTAACCAGCGCCGATAGGGATTGAACGATAAAAAATGGCGCAGGTTGGTTTGGGTTTTAAAATACTCTAAAATTTCCTGCCCATGGTTCGGCGCATAAAACCAATTAGGATCAGGCCCATCTACCTTGCGCAACACCAGTGTCGTATCCCCTTCTGGTAGAATTGGATATTCCTCAAAACCAGCTTTACGAGCCATCATTCTCAATGTTTTGGGTGAGAAATTATAGATATGGCCGAAGTGAAAACGGGCATATGGTGTTTTTTGTGAACGAACAATGTTGGGAACCGAAATGTAAAGATACCCCCCCGGTTTAAGCCAACTATAGAACTTTTCAAGCGCCCCAAATGGATTACGAAAATGCTCAACAACATGATTTGCCGTGATTAAACCAATCGAACCTGGTTCTATTTCAGCGCTTTCCCACATACAACATTGCACATCAATGCCATAAGACTTGCGGGCAAATTCAGCAAACCCTTCATTTGGTTCAATCCCCTTGGCCTTGATGCCCTGTTCAACCAAAGTTGCAACAAATTGGCCACCGCCTGCCCCTACATCGAGAACAATTGTCTCAGGGTCTATTACTGGCGCCAGCATTTTAGCAATTGACTGCGCACCTTTAAAATTTTTATAAATCGCTCTTTTGGAAGGCTGTTCAGCATTGTGATAATGTTTACGATAAAAGCGAGTGTAATAAGTCTCAACCTCTTTATCAGTTGGCATAGGATCGGTGAATACCAACCCACAATTTTTGCAACCAACCGTATGCAATTTATTACCATAGCGATCACGCCTTCCAACGGTTTCCTTGTCATCAGCCCCGCATAAATGACAATCAGATATTTTGCCCGTGTACCGATAAGGAATCATACGAGTAATTGTTGAAGTTAGATGCGCAAACATAGGTACTACCTTTAAAGCCCTTTAAAAAAACACATGAAAGGGCATTGGGCTTCACGAGTCAATAATTTAGATCTTAAATCATAATCTATATAGGATAAGGCCTTGAAAAGGTCCATGAATGACATCAGCCTTCAATCACTAAAATAAAGCAAAAAATAAGAAAAACTCATTTCAACTTTATTATAAACCTAACATCAAGCTATTTTAGCTTGGTATTTTCAAGTACCATAAACTGTCAAAGATATTTCAATTATTTGGGGATCGGACAAAATGGCAACTTTAGATACACCAGAACAAACCCAACGCCATGAGCAACTCTCCCAATTTTTAACGCAAAAAGGCTTTGAGCCAGAAACTAGCGCAGAAAAATTTGCCATTAAAGGAGGCGCCCAGCAACGCCTTATTTGGCTAGGACTTGAAAACCCGGAGTCCAAATTTGAAGACTGTCTGCTAAGAGAAAATTTTTCCACGCAAATCTTATTGCCGATCTTCAGATACCGGCAAAACAATCACGACATCACAACCCTTTATGAATGGACAGGCCAGGACAGTCCCTTTTCCCCAGCAGAAACCCAACTAATCGACATGGTCATGTCACTGGACAAAGCCATGCCCTTTGCAAACCAAGTCCGCCCAACCACTCTATTGCCACAGAACAACATTCGCGGCCCCTTTTTAAGTGTTTTGCTCAATGCTCTTCAAAGTCTACCGTCAGATCCCACCAAACAGGTTTTGCCTCAAACACTAGCCTTGTCAGGGACCACCATAACTGGCCCTCTGGACCTTGCTGGCAACCAAAATAATTTAATTCTGAACTTAACCTATTGCATCTTTGATAGCCCCTTAATCTTGAGCCAATCGCAACTCACCAGCTTAACGTTAAATGGCAGCCTGTGCCCTGGTATCAGGGCTGAAAACTTAATCATAAAAGACACAACCAACCTAACCAACGGCTTCCAATCAACAGCCCCGGTTTATTTTGACAGGGCACATTTTCACGGTCCCTTAAACGTTTCTGATGCCAATTTCACCAGCACTGAAGGTGATCAGCCAGCTCTCTCTTTGCAAGAAACAGTTTGCAAAAGC
>JANQQH010000355.1 GCA_028285025.1 Hyphomicrobiaceae bacterium
TTTAAATACTTTCTGCCCCGCTATTTGGACCTCATCGCCCACTGCGACCCACCAAGCCATTTAGACCTGGACACATGCCTTACCCGCTTAGATGGATACCAAAAACATTGGCCTCCCAGCGAAGTCGACACCATCAACGAATTTTTCGACGCCTTTATCGAGGCCAGCCTCTATCACCTCTACCTCATCGAATGGCCCGTCGGCCCACGCTTAGAATTTGATATGGGCGAAATTCTCACCATGGTGGTGCTCGCCGGCGGTGATTTAGACAGATGCCTGCAAACCTTCGACCAAGGCCCCGATCCTGAAACAGCCGTCCACATGGCCAACATGCGCTCTGACGTTCAAATCAAAAATGGCAACCCAATCTATCACAACGCCCACCTGGAAACCCACCCCAAAGCCGCCCAAAAAATCGGCACCTGGCTCCACCGCAAGTCCGTTTCAGAACGCATTCTAAAAGCCCCTAACTTACTAAATGACCCAAATTATGATGATGTAATAGAATTAGGAATGATAGAAATTTAAAGAAAAAACTTAAAAAGAATTCCATCCGGATCGCACAAAACAAAAAACGTAGGCGACAGCCGTCGGCGCGTTGCGCCAGAGGCGCCCGCGCATTTTGCGCCCCATTAGGGCGCAAAAAATATTGCGCGCCCCGTCGGAGGGCTTGCGCTGCCCAGCGCGGTTTGACTGTTGGGAAATCTAAAGCGCACCTAAAAAGCCGCAGAATAGCCCGTGAGACAAAACCTAAGTATTCATACTGTCGAAAAACTCATCATTGCCTTTGGTGTTCTTGAGCTTATCAATCAAGAACTCAATGCCATCCATTGGCCCCATTGGGTTGAGGATCCGGCGCAACACGTACATTTTCTTCAGTTGCTCGTCAGGCACCAACAGTTCTTCTTTCCGCGTACCAGATTTGGCAATATCAATGGCTGGGAACACACGTTTGTCAGCCACCTTACGGTCAAGAATAACCTCTGAGTTACCTGTACCTTTAAACTCTTCAAAGATCACTTCGTCCATCCGGCTGCCCGTATCAATCAAAGCGGTCGCAATAATGGTCAGCGAACCGCCTTCTTCAATGTTCCGGGCTGCACCAAAGAACCGTTTTGGCCGTTGTAGAGCATTGGAATCAACACCGCCGGTGAGAACCTTACCAGAGGAAGGCACCACCGTGTTATAGGCCCGGCCGAGACGGGTGATCGAATCGAGCAAAATCACCACATCGCGTTTGTGCTCAACCAACCGTTTGGCTTTTTCAATCACCATTTCAGAAACTTGCACGTGCCGCGTTGGCGGCTCATCAAAAGTTGAAGACACAACCTCGCCTTGCACAGAGCGCTGCATGTCCGTCACCTCTTCGGGCCGTTCATCAATGAGAAGCACAATCAGATAACATTCAGGATGGTTGGTAGTAATAGAATGAGCAATATTTTGCAGCAAAACAGTTTTACCTGTACGCGGCGGCGCCACAATCAACGCCCGTTGCCCCTTACCCATGGGTGAGACAATATCAATCACCCGCGCCGACATATCCTCAACCGTTGGATCATCAATTTCCATGCCCAGCCATTCATCAGGATAAAGCGGGGTCAGGTTATCAAAGTGAATTTTATGTTTGCCTTTATCAGGCTCTTCAAAATTAATCTTGTTCACTTTAAGCAGCGCAAAATACCGCTCGCCTTCTTTCGGAGACCTGATCTCCCCTTCAATCGTATCCCCCGTACGCAACCCAATACGGCGAATTTGGCTCGGGCTGACATAAATATCATTCGGTCCGGGTAAATAATTGGCATCAGGCGATCTTAAAAACCCAAACCCATCTTGCAACACCTCAACCACCCCAGTACCAACAATATCAATATTTTGCGCCGCCAATTGTTTTAGAATAGCAAACATCAACTCTTGCTTGCGCATAGAGCTGGCATTTTCAACCTCAACTTCTTCAGCAAAAGTTAAAAGTTCTGTTGGTGACTTAGACTTAAGGTCCTGCAGTTTCATTTGTTCCATGAAAAAAATCCAAATTAGCAGCTGGGAAAAATTATTGTGAGGGTGCTGGCAAAGAAGATTTAACTGCCAGCCAAGCCAACAGAAAAACCATAATGCCCATTTATGATTGAAACGAGATTAATTTTGAAAACATACTGATACGATACAAGCACCATATCAAAAACAAACCTGACTTAAAAGATCTGTTTTGCACTAAATTGTAAAAAAAACGGCTTTAAGCGTCTAAAACGGCTTTAAAATAACCAGAAAGACAATAATAATCATCAACACAGTTGGCACTTCATTAATGATTCGGAAAAATTTAGCTGACCGCTTACGCTCATCACGATCAAATTCTTTGCGATATCGCGCCAATTCCCCATGAACCGCTGAGAGCAACACAACACACACCAATTTGGCATGAAACCAAGGATCCATATATTGATCCTGCAAATAAGCGGTAAGCAAACCTGCAATCCAAGCCACAATCATCGCCGGATTAATAATAAAGCGCAGCAAACGCCGTTCCATAATTTTCAAGGTTTCAGAAAGTTCAGTGCCAGGCTTTGCTCCTGCATGATAAACATAAAGCCGCGGCAAATAGAGCATCCCCGCCATCCAGGAAATCACAGCTATAATATGCAACGCCTTAATCCACAAAGCCCAATCCATAAAACCCTCTCAAAAAACAGTTCCGCGCACTTCCCCTTAAACTTCATGGTTAGACTTTGGCATTTTGAAATTGCTTGTCAAGGGTCGAGATAAACGCGAGCGCCCTTGACAACCGTTTTAAAATGCCAAAGTCTAACCATGAAGTTTAAGGGGAAAACTAGAGCTACGTTTAAGAGCCCCTAACAAGCTTTATCAAAGCCTCAACATGAGCAACTGGTGTATTGGGTTGAATGCCATGACCAAGATTAAAAATAAACGGCCCACCCGACCAAGCTTCTAAAATCCGCTCAAC
>JANQQH010000374.1 GCA_028285025.1 Hyphomicrobiaceae bacterium
TCTTGCTAAAGTGTTTTTTCATATTAAATAAGAATAAGACTTATGGGGCTTTAAAAATTGCTTGGCGAATGGGCAATGTTTTGGCACCATGCGCCCATGTCAGATCATAAGAGAAATGTATTTCTATCAGGCCATGTCAGAAAATTCTTGGTTGTGGTGGAAGAAGACGCCCCTGAAATTGAGGCAGCGCTTGCCTTTGCTGCCAATCGGGTGCGCCGCACTGGCGGCATGATTTCTATGCTTTATGTGATTGAGCCGGGAGATTTCCAGCATTGGCTGGGGGTTAAAGAGATTCAGCGAGAAGAGGCTATGCAGAAGGCAAAAGCAGTTTTTCGGCTGTTTCGCCGCAAGCTGAAGGGGGCTGGGTTTGAAGATATCACGGTTGAAGAAGTGATCCGAGAAGGCAAAAGGGCTGACGAGATTTCCAAACTTATCAATGAAGATGAGGATATTGCCATCATCGTTTTAGGGGCCAGTGTGGATCAATCAGGGCCTGGGCCCCTTATTTCAAATTTGATGAGTGGGGGCAAAGCGGGCACTTTTCCCGTGCCCATTTCTATCATTCCGGGGCATTTAGACTGGGAAGATATTACAAGTTTGGCATAAGTTTAGATTAAAAACCGATAAAAAGACTTGTTTTCAAAGGGTTTAATTTGGGGCTGGTCAGCCTTGAAGTTTTATTTTATAATCGTTCTAAACTAGATTAATTCTTGAAATTCAGCCAATAATCGTTATCTGATGGCTTAGTCTTTTGATTTTATGGAGATCTGCGTCATGTTTATTCAAACTGAAGCAACGCCAAACCCGCAAACTTTAAAGTTTATTCCTGGTAAGCCAGTGTTTGGCCAGGGAAATTTGGAGTTTTTAACACCAGATGAGGCTGGGGCTTCGCCTTTGGCAACGCGTTTGTTTGGGATTGATGGAGTTGAGGCAGTGTTTTTTGGCTCAGACTTCATTTCTGTCACCAAAGGTGGTCAAGAGTGGCAACAGCTCAAACCTGCTGTGCTTGGTGCGATTATGGAACATTACATGTCTGGTGATCCAGTTTTGGTTGATGAAAGCTCTAATGCTCAAGTTGCCGATGAGGAGTTTTTTGAGCCGGAAGATAGTGAGACCGTGGCCACAATTAAAGAACTTTTGGACACGCGCGTGCGGCCAGCGGTTGCCCAAGATGGCGGCGATATTGTTTTCAAAGGTTTTCGTGATGGGGTTGTTTATTTGACTATGCGCGGGGCTTGTGCTGGATGCCCTAGTTCTACTGTGACGTTGCAACACGGGATTGAGAATTTGCTGCGCCACTTCTTGCCCGAAGTGCAAGCGGTGCGCCCGGCAGAAGATGCTATGGGTTTTTGATTTTAAGATCCTTAAAACTGTTTTGATAGGTTTTAGTCTAGCTCCTGGTGATAAATTGCATGACTAAATTATTTGGGATATTTTTGGCTACAATTTCATCAGATAGTCTTGAAATATGCCCGATATCCTTGCGAATATCTAAAGAAATTTCGCTCAAAAACCTCTCCAAATTCTTTCGTTATGCAATTTGTCACCAGGAGCTAGAGACTTGATGAAAGCCTGCTTTTGGTGTTAGGCTTTTTGTTTTTCTCATGAGTTTTCTTAAGTGTATTTACGGTAAATCTTCATGGCAGACTTGGCAATTGATACTGCGGGGGCAGGATGCTGCGTTGCGTTGCAATTTGGCAGAGCTGAGGATGTGCGCGTGATAAGCCGTTTTGAGGCGCAAACGCGTGGGCAATCTGAGCGGGTGATCGGCTTGATTGAGGCTTTGTTAGAAGAAGCTGGCCTCGATTATCAGTCTCTTAAGCGAATCATTTGTACACTTGGTCCGGGCTCTTTTACTGGGGTTCGGGTTGGTCTTGCTTTGGCAAAAGGTTTGGCTTTGGCTGCCCAGGTTCCTTTATTTGGTGTCTCTAGAACCTTGGTTTTAGGGCATAAATTCTTTTTTGAACGGCAAGAGGGACAAGAGTGCGGCGTTTTTGCTTGTTTGTTGGCTGCAGGACGCGATGAGTTTTATGGGCAAGTTTTTTCTGTTGCGCAGGGTCAATTTAGCGTTGTGTGCGAACCTACTTTGATTGCTCAAGCTGGGCTTGGTGATTTTATGACCCAGTTTGGTGTGAGCAATGTGGTTGGGCCTGATTTGAAGACCTTTCAAGAGCTGGGTGTTGAAGAACAGAGCCAGTATGAGCTTGTGCCTGATGCGCAGGATTTGTTTTTGATTAAGGGGTGTGATTTGGTGCAAGGTACGAGCGTCAAGCCGTTATATTTGCGCGCGCCTGATGCCAAACCGCAGCAAGGAAAAGCTTTAAAACGGAGCATGCCATGAGACTTTTGGAAAATGGTTATACCGTCAAAGATTTAGGCCTTGAGAATATCAATGGCCTGGCCAGTTTGCATAAATCTGCCTTTACGCGAGGGTGGGAAGCACATGATTTTGCGCAATTTGTGCAAGACCGGCAGATGAAATTGTTGGGTGCCTTTAAAAATGGTGGCCGTGAGCCTTCAGCTTTTTTATTGGTGCGCCAGGTTGAAGATGAGGCCGAGGTTATCTCGATAGCGGTGGGGCGTACTCATCGTCGGCGCGGGATTGGTGTTGGGCTGTTGGATGCTGCTATTGATGAGTTGTCTGAAAGCGGTGTGAAAGAATTGCACCTTGAAGTGGATGGCCAAAACAATGCCGCTGTTGAGCTTTATAAAAATATGGGCTTTGAAGTGGTTGGAGAGCGTAGAGCTTATTATCCAGGTGGCCATGGAAAAACGGCAGCAAATGCATTGATGATGTGTTTGCATTTGGACGACTATTAGAGTGTTTTAGTCTTTTTTGTCTCACGGGCTATTCCGCCGCTTTTTTAGTTGCGCTTTAGAATGCCCACCAACATCCGCGCTAGGCAATGGGCCTTCCGACGGGCGGCGCTAAGCGGGATGCCATGTTCGTGCTTTGAAGACGAGCACTTCCTTCTTCGTGACGCCAATTGAGGCGACTTGTTTTTATTAATCCATAAAATAGCGACATTTTCTAGATGGCTTTGTTATCCCTCCCTATATGGGGCTTAATTACTCACTTTTTTCAATCATGATATATTTGCAGGTCAGGCTTTTAGTCGCTATAAGCCTTTTTAGTAGATCTAAAAACTAAAAAAGTCATTTTTGGGTGACATACGCTTTTAAGGAAGAGTGTTTATATATGACTGGGGTTGATGACCAAAATTTATCTAGCCTTGAAAGGTTGTGTGTTGAAAAGAATATGCGCATGACTGACCAAAGGCGGGTGATTGCAAGGGTGCTTTCACAGGCAACGGATCACCCCAGTGTTGAAGACGTGTATCAACGCGCCCATGAAATTGACGCTGGGATTTCGCTTTCAACGGTTTATCGCACGGTGCGGTTGTTTGTAGATGCGGACATTGTTGAATCGCATGACTTTGGTGATGGTAAAGCGCGGTTAGAAACAGTAGCTGAACAGCATCATGATCATTTGATTAATGTGAAAACAGGTGAGGTTATCGAATTTCGTAATGAGGAAATTGAGGTGCTGCAAGAGCGAGTGGCACGTGAGTTGGGGTTTAAACTGGTTGATCATCGGTTAG
>JANQQH010000404.1 GCA_028285025.1 Hyphomicrobiaceae bacterium
CATGAGCGTTCAAACAGTGCAAAAAACAAAAAGCTTATTACCATTTTTAGGAGAACTTGATGGTTGAGGAGCAAACTGATCTTTCTAAACGGGAAGAGATGGATTTTGATGTTGTGATTGTGGGGGCTGGCCCTGCCGGGCTTTCAGCTGCGATCCGCTTAAAGCAGCTTGATGGCGATTTAAATGTGGTTGTGCTGGAAAAGGGCTCAGAAGTTGGCGCGCATATTTTATCTGGTGCTGTGCTGGATCCGGTTGGACTGGATGCGCTCATTCCTGATTGGAAAGACAAAGGCGCCCCAATTACGACGCAGGTTGAACAGGATCGTTTTTTGATTTTAGGCCCTGCGGGCTCGCTGCGTATTCCTAATTTTTTGATGCCGCCGTTAATGAATAATCATGGCAATTACATTTGCTCTATGGGTAATGTTTGTCGGTGGATGGCTGAACAGGCGGAAAGCTTAGGGGTTGAAATTTTCCCCGCTATGGCGTGTTCAGAATTGGTTTATGGAGATGAGGGGCAAGTTGACGGCGTTGTGGCTGGTGAGTTTGGTATTGGGCGTAATGGTAAGCCGGGGCCAAATTATGAGCCAGGCATGGTCTTGAAGGGCAAATATGTCTTGTTAAGTGAGGGGGCCAGAGGCTCTCTTGCCAAGCAGGTGATCGCTAAATATGGGCTTGATGAAGAATGTGATGTTCCCAAATTTGGTTTGGGACTAAAAGAAATATGGCAGGTGAAACCTGAGCACCATAAGCTTGGCCAGGTTACTCATACCATGGGCTGGCCTTTAGGGCTTAAAAGCGGGGGTGGGTCTTTCATGTATCACTTGGAAGACAATCAGGTCTATGTAGGTTATATCGTTGATCTAAATTATAAAAACCCACATTTGTCGCCTTATATGGAGTTTCAGCGCTGGAAGCATCATCCTGAGATTGCTGAAGTGTTAGAAGGGGGCAAGCGTATTGCTTATGGGGCCAGGGTTGTAACTAAGGGGGGGTATCAGTCTATCCCTAAAACAGTGTTCCCGGGTGGGGCTTTGCTTGGGTGTTCAGCCGGGCTTGTTAATTTGCCGCGTATTAAAGGCAATCACAATGCCATGCTTTCAGGTATGGCGGCAGCAGAAGCTGCGGTTGCAGCAATTAAGGAGCGGCGTTCGGGCGATGAGCTAAGCGCTTATGATGAGGCGTTGCGCACAGGCCCGATTGGGAAAGACCTTAAACCTGTGCGAAATGTTGCTCCTTTAACCAGTAAGCTGGGGCCACTGGGCGGATTGATTTTTGGTGGGTTTGATATGTGGGTTGCCACGCTCATTAGATGGAACCCCTTTGGTACTCTTAGCCACGGCAAGAGTGATGCTGAGGCGACGGGCAAGGCTAAAGATTATCCTAAAATTGAGTACCCTAAACCAGATGGGGTGCTTTCTTTTGATCGTCTGACCAATGTGAGTTTTTCGGCCACCAACCATGAAGAAGAGCAGCGCTGTCATTTGAAATTGGCTGATGAGAGCATTCCTATTCAAGAAAACTTGCCAATTTATGATGAACCGGCACAGCTTTATTGCCCCGCTGGGGTTTATGAGGTGATTGAAGATGAGAGTACGGGGGTGTCTCGTTTTCAGATTAATGGGCAGAATTGCTTACATTGTAAAACCTGTGACATTAAAGATCCGGCTCAAAACATCACATGGATTACGCCTGAAGGTGGTGGGGGTCCCAATTACCCGAATATGTAAAAGATTGTCTGTATTTGCGACGAATCATATTTGGGTCATTCTTGACGTTTTTTTAATGATTTAGGTGAGTTTTGATGGTTAAACGGGGCTTTTTTCAAGCGAACCACAGCTTTGCCATATAGATAGGCTAACCATATCCGGGGATTGGCTTGTATGACGGTGCCAAATCTTCCATTTGTCTCTTGTAAAGGCCGACAAAACAGGTCATTTTATTGTTTTTATGCTGCAGTGGGACACCCTTTATGCGTTTTACCCAAAATTGGCTGCCAATTTATTGGGAAAATTCCAACGCTATAAAAGCTGCTTTTTAGATTGTGAGCTCTCTATGACCAAATTTTTGTCTTACTTAACGCGCCTTTTTTATGCTGTTGTTGTAAGTTTTGTTTTTATGCTGGGTGGCTTAGTTGGTGCGCTAACAGCAGGTAAAGAAGAGGTTATTCAACCTAATTCGTCCCTGGGGAGTTATTTAGCTGGGCGGTACGCAAGCAGCAAATATGATACTGAACAAGCGGCCAGCTATATGCGCCGTGCGCTTGATTCTGAGCCCAGCAATCGGGACATTTTAGAACAAGCTTTTTTATTAGAGTTGATGGAAGGCAATTGGGAGCAAGCTCGTGACTTGGCTGACCGTTTGATTGTGATTGATCCATCGCATCCCTTTGCTCGGTTGTTTCGAGGGGTAGATAAACTCCAATCAACTGATTTAGAGCAGGCCAAAGCGCATTTTCTGGCTAGCAGCGAGGGCCCGCTTGCTGCTCTTATTTCAAATATTGGTCAAGCCTGGATTTTGTCTGATCAAGGTAAGTACCATCAAGCGATAAAGTTGTTGAATAAAAGTTCAGATAAGAGTTGGATTAGAGATTATCAGCAATATCATCGTGCTCTGATTGCTGACGTTAATGGTAGGATAAATGATGCTGAGAAAGCTTATGCCCGGCTGTTTCGCAAATATCATCAAATGGTGCGATTGGTTGGGGCTTATGCCCAGTTTTTAGCGCGCAATAAGAAAACCAAAGCCGCCATAGATGTTTTGAACTCCCATTTTAAAAAGTCAAGCTTTCGTCATCCTGATCTTGAATTGCTCTTGAGCCAGATTCAAAACAAACAAGCTTTTACACCTTATGTGCAAACTTCAAAAGAGGGGCTTTCAGAAATATTCTTTAGCCTTGGTGACCGGCGCGCTGAAACGGGCGGGGTTGATGATGGTTTGATCTTTTTACAATTGGCGCGCTTTTTACGCCCTTCTTTTGCCGCAGCTGATTATTCGTTAGCTAACCTTTTGTATCAAGCAAAAAAATATGACCGGTCGATTGTGTTTTTGAATAATATTCAAGAGAGTTCTCCTATTTGGTTGGAAGCTCAAATTTTAAAAGCGCAAAGTTTAAGTGCGAATGGGGCTGCTGATACTGCTTTGAAATTGTTATCTTCTTTGACTGAACAGCATGGCGAAAAAATTGATTTGTTTAATGCACTGGGCAAACTTTATTTGGATGAGAAGAAGTATGATCAGGCCTCGGTCAATTATTCTAAAGCCATTTCGTTGTTAGGTAAGGTGGAGCCTAATCATTGGTTTTATTTTTATGGGCGCGGCATTAGTTATGAGCGGCAAAAAATTTGGCCCAAGGCTGAAAAAGACTTTAAAAAGGCTTTGCAGTTAAGCCCGAACAGGGCAGAAGTGTTGAATTATCTTGGCTATAGCTGGGTGGATCAAAATTTACACTTGCAAGAAGCCTTAAAGCTTATTCGTAAGGCGGTGAAGTTAAAGCCTAATAGTGGTTATTATGTAGATAGTTTGGGCTGGGCCTATTATCGGCTTGGGCGGTATAATGATGCGCTTGGGTTTTTAGAAAAGGCTGTGACCTTGCAACCTGCTGATCCGGTGATCAATGATCATTTGGGTGATGTGTATTGGCGTGTTGGTCGCTATGTTGAGGCCAAATATCAATGGAAGCAAGTGTTGAGCTTAAAGCCGGAAAAAGACTTGATTGAAAAAATCAATCAGAAGCTGCAATCTGGTCTGACTGATAAGCAGCAGGCGAAAGCGCTTTTAGAAGAATAATTTACTTCTTTATGACTATTGAGTGTTTAAGGAAACGTTTGTCTTAAGTGCTGTCTGATCATTTTTCATATGCCCTAAAAGAAACCGCACCGGCCAAAGTCAACTTGTCTTTACGTATTAGGGGGCGGCGGGCTGGTGATGGGTATCATGAGTTATCAAGCCTGGTTGGTTTTGCAAGTGCGGCTGATCAATTGTTTTTAAATCCTGGGCCTGGCTTTAACATCAAAGTTGTTGGGCCTTTCTGGCAAAGCATTGTTGGTGACAATCTGGTTTACAATGTTGGGCGTGCTTTGATGCAAGAGTATCAGATGCAAGATTTTGGGGATCTTGTGTTGCAGAAGAACTTACCTGTTGCCGCTGGCTTGGGGGGCGGTTCTGCGGATGCTGGGGCTTTCATTCGGTTATTTGCGCGTGTTGCGGGTGTTTCTTTTTCTCAAGAAGACATCAAGAGTTTTGGAGCGCGATTTGGGGCTGATGTGCCAGTGTGTGTGTTGTCCAAGCCAGCAATGATGTATGGTATTGGTGATGTGCTTGAACCTGTTGAGCGGTTCCCCTCACTGGGTATTTTATTGGTCAATCCTGGTGTCAGTGTTTCTACAGGGGTTGTTTTTGAAAGCTTGGCGGCTCCAGAAATCACCCGTGGTTTTGCTCATCAAGAGGGGGCTCTGGCCTTTGCCTCTGGTGATGAGCTGGTAGCTTACATGCAAAAAGAGCCGAATGATTTGACTTTACCGGCTCAAAAACTTGCACCTGAAATAGAAACTGTTTTGCACACTTTGAAGGCTTTACAGGGGTGCTCTATAGCTCGGTTGTCTGGTTCTGGTGCGACATGTTTTGGGTTGTTTGAAGATGAGAACAGCGCACAACAGGCTGCACAGTTTTTGCAAGCTAAACATCGAGGGTGGTGGGTGAGCGCGGGGAAATTGTCAGGCTTAGACTGAACTTAAGGTTCTGTTTAAGCCTGACAAAACATAATCATTGTTCTACCAGCAGGCTGTGGCATCAGCGCGGCATGTGTGTTCATCAAACAGAATGACGTCTAGGAACAGTTCGCAAGACACGGTTTTTTTTCCTGTGCGATAATTTTTGATGTTGTTTTTTTTCATCCACTCAGCGATATATTTGTCCAATAATCTTTTCGCATCATTGGTTGGGCCTTCTTTGCCATAATCATTGACAGTAAACCCAAATTTTTTACATTTTGCTTCTGCATGAGTTGTGTTTGCAAAGGTGGCAAAGAACAAACTGGCACTAAATAACCCGGCGATAAGTAATTTATACGCAATATTTTGACCCATAATAAACCTCTTTTAAAAAGCCACGAATTTAAGGGTTTATTGTTTGAAACCCTTTGTCTATACAAGCAGCCATGTTCTGCGTCTGCTGGGCTCAAGTCAAATAAAAAGTTAAGTTGATTGTTCAGCAAAATCACTTTTGCAAAGGTTTTTGAAAGCTGTTGTAAAATTTGCATAAGTTTTATTAGATCCATACGAAATAAATAGAGACAATGATGAAATTATCTCCTTTTGCGCCAAAAAAAATGCCCACCATGCGCGCTATTTGCGGGTGTGAATTAGCCATTGGAGAGGCTGGTATTAAGTATGAGGACCGGGCTGATATTCTTTTAATGCGCTTTGACACAGGCACCAGTGTTGCTGGGACATTTACAAAGTCTAAAACGGCCTCCGGTGCGGTTGAATGGTGCCGGGCGCATGTTGGCAAGGGAGATGCCCGCGCATTGATTGTTAATTCGGGAAATGCAAATGCGTTTACTGGGCGTTTGGGGGAAAAGAGTGTCAAAATTGTAGCAAGCAAAGTGAGCCACTTATTGGGGTGTTTGCCCTGTGAAGTGTTTCAGGCTTCTACCGGCGTTATTGGTGAACCGTTGCCAGATGATAAAATGATTGCTGGGATTGAAAGTTGTGCTCAAGCTTTAGGAGAGGATGGTTATGAACTGGCTGCAAGCGCCATTATGACGACCGATACTTATCCTAAATTTACCTCTCAGACGTGTCAGATTGAGGATCAGACAGTGACTGTGAATGGTATTGCCAAAGGCTCTGGTATGATTGCTCCTGATATGGCAACGATGCTGGCTTTTGTGGTGACAGATATGGTGATCGCTAGTGATGTGTTGCAGAGTTTGGTCTCAAAGATTGTTCGCAAAACGTTTAATTGCATCACTGTTGATGGGGATACCTCTACCAGTGATACGGTTTTGGTGTTTGCAACCAACAAAGCGAGTATGGCGCCGATTGAAAGTGAAAAAGATCCTCGGCTTGGGCCCTTTAGGCGTGTTTTGAAAAAGGTTCTAAAAGACTTGGCGTTAATGATTGTCAAAGACGGTGAGGGGATTTCAAAATTTGTTACCATCAAGGTGCGCGGCGCCAAGGGGGCGCGAGCGGCTCGCAATATTGCTTTGTCTATTGCTAATTCTCCGTTGGTTAAAACGGCCATTGCTGGACAGGACCCGAATTGGGGACGCATTATCATGGCTGTTGGTAAGGCAGGAGAGCAGGCTGATCGTGATTTGTTAAATATATGGATTGGAGGGCATTTGGTGACACAAAATGGGGGGCGGGTTGCAGATTATAATGAAGACTTGTTAGCGCAGCATATGAAGGGATCTTCTATTTTGCTTGAGGTTGATATTGGTTTAGGAAGCGGTCGGTCCGAGATTTGGACCTGCGATCTTACCCACGATTATATCTCTATTAACGCTGATTATCGAAGTTAGGGCCTAGTTTTTTACGATGTTTAGAAAAAAGAAACCATTTCTATCTATGGAAAATTAATATTATGCAGGCACTATGAGCTCACTGAATGGTTTGAATTTATTGTTAGTTGTTGCCTGTGCTCTGGTTGACGAAGATGGGCGTGTTTTAATTACACAGCGCCCTGTTGGGCGGTCAATGGCAGGTTTATGGGAGTTTCCAGGTGGGAAGGTTGAACCGGGTGAAAGCCCTGAAACCGCTCTTGTTAGGGAATTGCAAGAAGAGTTAGGGATTGATACAAGCACGAATTGTTTGGCCCCTTTTACATTTGCAAGCCACCTTTATGAAACGTTCCATTTACTAATGCCGCTTTATATTTGTAGAAAGTGGCAAGGCACGGTTGTTGGCAAAGAAGGACAAGCTCATAAATGGGTGCGTGTGAACCAATTAAAGGATTACCCGATGCCTCCTGCTGATGAGCCCTTGGTGGCAATGTTGCGAGACTTTTTATAATTTAGATGTTTGAGAGTAATAGTATGCTAAATAAATACAAGAATATCTTCACTGCTTTCTTCAAAGATGATAATGGGGCGACTGCTATTGAATACGGTATGATTGCGGTTATGATTAGTATTGCTATTGTAGCTGGTGTTAGTGGGATTGGTAGCACGATACAAACCAAGTTTTACGATGGTATCACTAGTCTGCTGTAGGCAGTTCATTTTTTCTTTTCAAATACATCTGTTAGACTGACTTTAGCGCTGCCGGGGCGTAGTGGTTTTTGTTGTTCTGGGTGGGGGGCCCAACCACTTAAATAAATCACTTCAAATGTGGCTGTGATTTTTCCCGGTTGTTGTGCAAAATGTTGGTGATAGAGTTCTTCTACACGTTGAAAGAGCGCTCTTTGAACCGTTTTTTTTGAACGATTGATCAAATTATTTGCTGCTCCCATTTGTCTTATTTCATGCATTAATTGTGTTGTTGTGGGGTAGGTTACCTTTAGCACATCTCTATCTGTCACAGGCAAGGTAAAACCGGCGCGTTGTAATAAATGTCCTAAATCTTTAATGTCAGCGAAAGGGGCAACTCTGGGGCTGGCACCGCCGAGCAGTTCTTCTTCAGCTTGTAGAAGACAATGGCGTAATTCCCATAAGCTTTTTTGACCAAGTGTCGCGCCAATAAACACGCCATCAGGTTTCAATCCCTTGAAGATTTGGGTCAAAGTACCTGGTAAGTCATTTATCCATTGTAAGTTAAGAGGGCTGATGATCAGGTCGAAACTACTGTTGACAAAGGGAAAAAACTCTTCGTCTGCAACAACTCGGGGGCTGGGTAATGTTTGGGTTATTTTTAACAAAGAATCGGTTGATATGATTGAGCCCACCTGATCAAGTTTGGCTAGTGATTGGCTTAATTGATTGGTATGACAACCATAATTAAGCGCAAGGGGAAATACCCTTTTAATGATCGATATGCGGTCGATGATATCTTCAATAACATAATTTAATAAGTAGTCACATTTAGTCAAGCTCGCCTGCTTTAAGGCGCGCTGGCGGCGTTTTTGTAATAATTGTCTGTCAAATAAAGGGGATAGCTGCGTCATATAGTTTTGGTTGTTACAAATTTTTGTAATTGCATTTGTCTCAACCTATAGAAGGACAAAATCAAACACAACGTTGTGTTGTATTTGTTTACGAAAATTTAAGGATAAAGGCTCACTAATTAATCGAGGTATTGATGAAAATAGGCTCTTATGTATGCGCGTCTTTTAGGGCCAGGAGCGTGAGAGCAATGGCAGATGTAATCAAATTTCCAGCTGTTAATGTGCGTGAGAAACCGTCATCTGATGATGAAGCGCAAAGCACAAGCGAAAATGTTGGAGCAAAAATCTTAATGTTTTCGGGTGTGAGAATTGAGCGGAACTATACTGGTGCCAATCGAAAAATAATTTCTGATGGATATCAGTGTAAATAATACAAGCGCTTGCCATATATGATTATTGGTAGGTGAGATTTCCTATACAAGTTAACATTCAGCACTTTCAAAGAGCGTTTATGCAATCTTTTAACTTTTATACCATTTTATTTGTCAGCATAATTATGGGCTTGTCTGGTTGTGCCATTGAAGATGATTTTGGCCGTTTTCATACCCCCCATATGAAAGAAAGGGCAGCAGATATTGTTGGCTCTATACAAGAGCATACTGGGATATTTGCAAGAGAAGCTGCGTATCATATTCCTTTGAGTGATGAAGAACATACGTTGCGTCAAACCTATAAGCATTTTAGCAAACCTTTTTTGGCTTCACCAAAATTCACCTATCCTTTAAAACATCAAACATTTCCCAAGCATAAATCTGGTTTAAGTTTTCAAGACGATTTTATTCACAAGATAAGAGCGGATCGTCTATGGATCTCGAGGTTTGATCGAGCAATTGGTAAAGTGATTAGTCATGATATGCAGCGTTATGATGTTATTGCTTCTAGCTATGAAGTGACTGACAATGATAGTCGTTATATTCGTGTGCGTATTCGGGAAAACCGCGGTGTAGTTATGAGGGTTTTGCATTTGTTAGACCGGCGGATTTCTGATTATGATCAGGCTATTGGATATGCCCGTTTGCAATATCCTGAACGGGAGCTCACTATGTTGGGTGGTGCAATGGATAAATTGAGAACCCAAGTTGCTTTGCTGAAGGGCAAATATGAATCTTACGTTTACCAGCGGGCTACAAATTCTGAGTTTAAAGATTATAAAGCTGGCGCATATTAAATTTGTAAGGTTCTTTTTTATCGTTTAATTCTTTTTGCTTCCGGTAATTGTGTGCAAGAGGCTTGTTTTAAGCTTTGAAGTGCGTTTTCTTCCATAATTTGATTATCAATGGGGGCACGGATTACGGCAATGCCTTGTTCGGATGGCACTGAAATGGGAAGAGATGTGCTCTTATTATCTTTGATATCATCAGGTCCTAAAAGTTGTAGGCTCGTTTCTTGACGTAATAAATCAAATCCATCAGCAGCGTAAAAGTTGCGCCCTTCATCATCGTAGAGGGCAATAGACCAATAGGCACGTAAGATTTGAAAGTTAATCTGAACTGGGGCCCGCGTGACGTCATAGCGGCAAACCGCATATTTGATGTCTGGCGCATGAAAAGCCCATAGCTGATTGCCTTTTTGTAAATTTTCAATCACTTGCATTTGATTTGGTTTGGTAAGATTTTGCAACCGTCTCCAAGCATCATTTTCAGAAAGGTGTGGTATAGCCAAGACCATAGTGATATGAATGATGAAGGCTAAAACGAGTGTGGCAATTCCCCATGTGAAACTATTGATATTCATTAGCAGTTCACACGTTTAATCATTGGCATTGGTACATCAAGTTTTTTTGTAACTTGCTCATCTGTGAAGGTTTTTCGGTATAAACGATAAACCAAAATAAATGGTCCCTGGCTACTCACAGGCAACCAGTTTTCAGGTTGTGGTGTTTGTGAGACATAAATATGAAAACCGCCATCAAATCGTACCATAGCGCTTTCAGCATTAAAGCTATAGCGTTTAACAGGGTTTTCAAAAATTTTTCCATCATAGTCATAAACAGCTAGTGTCCACCATTTGGCCTCAACAGGGGGGCCTTCAATCAGATAGGTGCAACTGGTGTGTAGCCGGCGGTGGGCATTGTCATAAAGAGCATAATAGGTTTGTGCAATTTGGGGTGGGAAGGGTAGTTGGCCTGTTTTTGCAATATAGGCCCTTGTGTAAGGATCAGCATCAATATGGCCGGCGTTTTTCCAGCTTTTCCAGCCTCTTTCAGATTTTGTTGCTAAGGCTGAGCCTGTGCTTAAGCTTAAAGAGGTCATGCCAAGCCCGAGCATGATGGCGATGAGAACAAAGACAACAAAACGTAAGAAGAAAGTCATGGAGCAGTGCCTTTAAGTTTAGTTGTTTTCACGTTGTGCAAGCTGGTCGGTATCGCCATCTATTTCAGCTTGTACGTCATTTGTGGGCTCAACAACTGGTCCAAATTCATCTTTGGCTTTTTGCATAAGTGTTGTGATTGATTGTAGTAGCTTTAATGTTCTGTTGGGCATGCGTTGATCTTTTAACTCATCATAAACAGCGTTAGGGTTGGTTTTTCTAAGCAAAGCAATGCGTTTTTGTTCCTCAATTTGTATCGGGTGAAGAGGAAGACCTGGAATTTGCGCAATGTTCATGGAGCGATGCGCTTTGATCATATAATCATGCCAGGTTTGAGCTGGCAGGCTGCCGCCTGTTACCCTGTTTGTGGGGCGGTTATTGTCATTGCCATACCAAACGCCGGTTACAAATTGGCCCGTATAGCCAATGAAAAACGCATCTTTATAATTTTGCCCAGTTCCAGTTTTTCCGGCTGAGTATGTGAAATCTAAAATTGCCCGGCGGCCGGTTCCTGAAGAGACCACTTTGCCAAGCATTTGATTGAGGAGTGCGATGTGTTTGGGGTCAAAAATTTGTTGTGATTTAGGTTCGTCTTTATCGCGAGAATATATGGTTTGCCCTTTGGTATTGCGAATTTCAACAACTGCATAGGGTCTGACCCTTTTGCCTCCATTGGCAAAGGCGGCATAGCCGCCTGTGTGTTCCAGCAATGATAGTTCTGCGGTGCCAATTGGCATGGTGCAATTAGGGCGCACGCCTTTTAGCCCGAGTTTACGGGTGTTGGTGACGATTTTTTTATGTCCGACTTTTCTTGCTAGCCAGACTGGAATGGTGTTGATGGATTTAGCCAATGCCAGTTCTAAACTCATGGCGCCTCGATAACGACGGTCGTAGTTTTTTGGTGACCAGCGGTTGCAAACAACAGGATAGTCTACAACGCGTGAGGTTGGTTTGAAGCCGTTTTCAAGCGCGGTTAAATAGACATAAGGTTTAAAGGTGGAGCCTGGTTGGCGCCGGGCTTGAACGGCGCGGTTGAATTGGCTGTCACCATAATCTTGTCCACCAACCATGGCGCGCACCGCGCCGTCTCTTGTCATGGAAACCAAAGCAGCCTCAGAAACACGTTTGGGGCGTCTGTTGGGTAAAAGGATGTTGGCAACAGCTTGTTCGGCTTCTTTTTGCAGTTCCATATCAATGGTGGTTTGAACTGTGAGGCTAAAATAGTTTTTGCCTTTAGCTAGCCTGCGCGTTTCATCAAATGCCCAATCTAGGAAGAATTCTGGAATGTTAAAGCCTTTGCCAAGGTCCACTGGTTGGGCCGGGTTAAGCCGGGCACCATGCACCTGACCTTCTGTCATGAAACCGGCTTCAACCATATTATCCAGAACGTCATTGGCGCGCGCGCGCGCTTGGGGTAAGTTGGCGTGCGGTGAATATCTGGTTGGCGCTTTAAATAGGCCGGCCATCATGGCTGCTTCTGCCAAGTTGACTTCGCGCGCTGATTTGCCAAAGTAAAGCTGAGCTGCTGCTTCCACACCATGAGCGCCGCCGCCCATATAGGCACGATCGAGATACAGCTTCATAATCTCTTTTTTCTCATAATGGTTTTCAAGCCATATGGCTAAGAAGGCTTCCTTGATTTTACGATCGAGTGTGCGCTCTGAGGATAAAAAGAGGATTTTGGCCAATTGTTGGGAAAGGGAGCTACCGCCCTGGACAACGCCGTTGGCGCGCATGTTTTCCACAATGGCGCGCATGGTGCCTATGACGTCAATGCCGAAGTGGGTGAAAAAGCGTCTGTCCTCTGTGGCCATGACGGCTTTTATGAGATGGTCGGGTAATTCATCTATGGGGACGGCATCATCATGCAAGATACCGCGGTGGCCGATTTCATTGCCGTACCTGTCTAGTAAGGTGACGCTGTATTGGCCCGTGGCCAGCCAGTCGCCTTTTTCAATCAATTTAAACGAGGGGATGGCGAGCCCAAGCATCAACAACAGCCCGGCAATTAATAAATTAAAGCCTTCAGATAGCAGATTATTGGTGAGTTTGCGAAAGCCGGTGAGGTGAAAGCGGGAAAAAAAGCTGGAATAGGCGCGCCAAAATCGTTTTAAAAAATCCCAAACACCATAAACGCTTGAATCCAATTTGGAATCAAGAGCAAGCAGATTGATGGAGCGTTGCCGCTCTCCTTTTTTAAACATCCACTCTGGCATGTGACTTACAAATCCCAGCTCAATTAAGCGTTTGGTTTGCGTTTTAAGCTGGGAGCCCTTACTTTCTTTGCAGGCGAAAAGTTTACGGGCTGAATATGGCATTGCTGGGGAAAAAATACAATTGGATGATACTTAAAGTTTCAGCTTTTTCACGTAATGTTGGGGCCAGGTGTTGAGAAAAGACGTTGAAATTAAAGTGGATGACGATTTTTGGCAAAAAAAGCCGCTTGAGGAGATGACTACCCGCGAATGGGAGGCTTTGTGCGATGGGTGCGGGGCTTGCTGTTTGATCCAATTGGAGGATGAAGACACAGGCGCGCGGGTTTTTACCAAAGTTGCCTGTAAATTGCTCGATATTGGGGCTTGTCGCTGTCAATCTTATCAAAACCGGACTGAATTGGTGCCGTCGTGCAGCAAGGTGACGTTGGAATTGCTGGAGACGGCTGATTGGCTGCCGCCGACATGTGCTTATCGTTTGTTGTATGAAGGCAAGCCGCTTTATTGGTGGCATCCTTTGGTGTCTAAAGATCCTGAGACGGTTTACCAGGCGGGCATCTCCATTCGTGGTTGGGCGCGCAGTGAACGGGATGTGGGCGAAGAGGAGATTGAGGAGAAGTATGTGGTGGCTGATTTGTTTTCTGAATTTAAATAGGAAAAAAATCATAAAATAGGAATTTATAGCTTGACACCGCCCCGCTGGTCCGGTATAAATTATCTATCATCAGAAAAGTGTGGCTCTTGAAATTAAGGGACGCGCTTTGAACTTCGATACCTATTTTAAAAGCTTTTCGTCTGACGCCAGACTGAGGGGCTTTTTTTATTGGGCGGGTTTTAAAAGTATGCAGGCTGAAACGAGGCAATCAGGTAGGTGCGGTTAAAATCTTCTCAAGCGGACTTGGACTGGCAAGAGATTGAAAAAGCCTATCTTGCTGGCAAGCATAGTGTGGCTCACATCTGCGAACAGTTCGGTCTTAAACCGCATCAGCTTTATTCTAAAGCAAAGACAAGCGGATGGCAGATGCGCTCAAAAACAAGCCCCCAAAAACGGCCTCAAAAAGCGGGACAAGAGAAAAAAACGACGTCAAAGCCTATTGGTCTTGGTGCAAAGAAGGACGCTTCTGTTCGCGCCTTGCACGAGACCTTGGAGTTTATCACCATGGATTTAATGCAAAGAATTTCTGAACGCAGTCAAGACACAAGTGCCGATCATGAAAAAGATGCCAGAACCCTTTCCTCTCTGGTGCGCACTTATGAAAAACTAAAAACCATTGCGGCTAAAAATGACGCAACCTCCATAAAGGAGCCCGGCGATCACACAAAATCGGACCAAAGCGCGCAGCAAAGACGCGCTGAAATTGCGGCGCGCCTTGAAAAACTCGTTAAGGGGTTGTGAGTTTCAGGACTGTTTACAAGATTTATCAACCCCGTGTTTGGAAACTCTTATTCATGATTGGCAGATCTGGGCCAGAGATGACCAATTGCCCCCTTTGTTCAGTGATGAAGCCCAAGCTTGGCACGTTTGGTTGCTGTTAGGCGGGCGCGGGGCGGGGGAAACAAGAGCTGGGGCTGAGTGGGTGCGGGCCATGGCATTGGGAACACCGCCCGTGGCCATGCAAGTTGCCAAACGGATTGCGCTTGTTGGGGAAACATTGGGTGATGTGCGCCGGATTATGGTTGAGGGTGAGTCTGGGCTGTTGGCCATTCACCCTGATCATGAACGCCCTTTATTTGAACCGTCCAAGCGGCGTTTGACCTGGCCGAATGGCGCCATTGCAGAGTTGTTTTCAGCAGAAGACCCGGATGCTTTAAG
>JANQQH010000414.1 GCA_028285025.1 Hyphomicrobiaceae bacterium
TTTAAAGATCAACGGGTGCGCAAAGCCCTCAATTATATGTTTAATTTTGAGGATGCCAATCGCAAACTGTTTCATGGTCTTTACACGCGAACACAGAGCTATTTTGACCGTTCAGCTTTAGCCTCAATAGGGCACAAAGCTGATGACATTGAACAACAGCTTTTGGGAGATGATTTTAAGGCCAAGCATCCCAAACTTTATGATGGGAGTTATCAATTTCCCAAAAACCGAGCGCGCGGCGGGATTGATCGGCGCAATGTTCGCAAGGCTTTGAGACTGTTTAAGCAAGCTGGCTATTCTCTAAAAGATGGGAAGATGATCGATGAAGCCACAGGCGTCCCGTTTAGCTTTGAAATTATGACTGTCAGCAAGTCTCAGGAGGCTTTGTTACTCAATTATATTGAAACGCTCAAAGTCATCGGCATCAGCGCCAATGTGCGCCAGGTGGATTCAACCCAATATCAGAAACGCAAGACCAGCTTTGATTTTGATATGTTCCAAAACTTTTGGTCTGGTTCGCTTTCTCCGGGAAATGAGCAATTGTTTCGTTGGAGTTCAAAGCAAGCTGACACGCAAGGATCTTTTAATTTTGCGGGCATTAAAGACCCCCTGGTTGATAAGGCCATAAACGCTTTATTAGCCGCAAAAGACCCGAAAACTTTCGTTTCTTGCGTTAGAAGTTTGGATAGATTGCTGCTTTCCGGGGATTATGTCATTCCTTTATATCATTTAAAGACACAATGGCTTGCACATTGGGCTCATTTGGGCCACCCTGCAACGGGTTCATTTTATGGAACGCAACTTGATGCGTGGTGGGATAAAGGCCAATCAAATTAATTGAGCCGGTTTTTCTTACCTGAGTGTGAGGCCCTGTTTTTATAAACTGAACGGGGAATGTCGTTTTTAGTTTTGAATGTTTTTTGTTAAGGGATCAATTGAGCAGGCCACTCAATGAGTAAGACACTTGATCAAATTTTTCTGTCTAGCGCTGAAAGCTGCGCAGATAAAATCGCGCTTTCGGCTTGCCCGCAAAGTACAGCTCTGGGATCAGGCTTAGACACTTTTGAGTTTAGCTATGCGCAAGGGGCTAGCTATCTTCATAAAGCGGCCAACTTTTTTCGCAATTGTGGTTTGAAGGAAGGCGGTGTAGTTTTTGTCCAACTTCCCTATGGTCTGCAAACCCCGCTGTTATTATTATCTTTATTAAATGCGGGCCTGGTGCCTTGTTTAATACCAACGCATTGGCGTCGCGCAGAATTGGAAAAGGCGTTGCATTCCATCCAGCCGAATGCGGTTTTGGTGCAGCAAGCCAATTGCGATTACGACCCGTTTAGCACGATGTGTGAAATTGCCGCTGACATCATCAGCGTGCGGTTTATCTTTGGAGTTGGGGAAAATTTGCCTGATGGGATTACCCCTGTTCCGGGACTGACTGACAGTGTTTTGATTGAAGCGCCTGAAGAGATTGTTTTTCGCCGCACACCAGAACAAGTGGCCTTTATTGGCTGGTCAAGTGACAGGCAAGGACAACCTCATCCTGTTGCCTATACGCATTTTCAATTGATGGCCAATAACTATCTCATTAATGAGGCGATAGAACTTGACGAGCAGTTATCTGTGCTCAATACCTATAATATCACCAGCCTGCCAGGTTTGGTTGGGGCCTTCATTCCTTGGTTGCTTGAAGGCGGGCACTTGCATTTAACTTCAGATTTAAGCCCCCGCTCTCTTGTAAACGGCATCATACAAAATAGCTGTAATCTAGCGGTTCTTCCCCAAGGCATTGCGCCTAAATTAATGCAGGCTTTAAATGACAGTGAACTGCCAGAAGCGCAATGGCCTCATAAAGCGTTAATTGCCAGTTCACCTGTTAAAGCCACATCAAGCATAGATTTAACAGGCAAAAGCACTGTTCTTTATAATCTTAATGGGCTTTGTCTTATTCCCAAAACGACAGATGAAGGGCAGAAAGGATTGCTGAAATTAGGCCCACAGCCTGATAAAAACGGGCAAAGTTTAACACCGCCCTTTCTTACCAGCCGCCTACAAGGGGCAACACAAAGGGCTGGTGATGAAACTGAGATTATGCAAGGGCGTTTAGAGGTTGGTGGTACCGCTGTTGGGTTTACCAATTGGCAAAGCAATATGACAAATATGCCCCATAGTAACTTTGATGAGCATTGGGAAAAGACTTATTTAACAGTTAGCCTTATCGACCAAGCCATGAGCCTGCTTGAGATCATTCCCAATGAGGACACCATTTATTATGGCAACAGTCAGCTTTACGGCCAAGAACTTGACCGTCTTTATCAAGCCTATCCTGGTTTTGTCGATGCAGCAGCCTTTGCTATAGAAGACCCTTTGTTGGGCGAGCGGTTATTTGCAGCCATTATCCCGCAACCTGGGGATGCGCTGTCTTTTGACGACTTTAAACAACATCTTTTGGCTCAAAATGTTTCGCCGACAAAAATTCCGGAAAAGTTAGTGACTGTCATGCAAATTCCACGCAACCCAGATGGTTTGATAGATCGTCGTGAGATCTTAAGAGCTTAAATGGATGAGCTGTGCGTAATTTAGAGGCGTTTAATTTAAGTTGGTATGCGATTGGAAAGCAAGCAGAGCGATTTCGGGATCATTTGGCTCTGGAAATTATCGGCCCGCCTCTGCCCAATCTTACTAAAACAAATTGGTGTTATAAAGAGCTGGATCTTGCCATTCGCGCTATCGCCTGTGGCCTAATTAATAAAGGGCTTGAAAAAGGTGATTTCGTTTTATTACGCCTTAACAGTGATGTTAGTTTCGCTTTGAGTTTTTTTGGCGCTATTGCGGCTGGGTTGGTGCCTGTGCCGCTTTCCCCTCATTTAACGAGCCATGAGATTGATTTTTTTGTGCAAGATACAGGCGCTAAATGGTTGATCGGCGCTCCTAATTTATCGGTTTGTAAACAAGCTGATTGCACGCTCATCCCCTTAGATGAAATTATCGATTTTGTGCATGAATGTGAGCCGATGGCTTATGCGCAAACCAAAGCTGAAACTCCTGCTTTTTTACTCTACACCAGCGGTACGACCAGCCATCCGAAAGGGGTGTTGCATGCCCAGCGTGTTATTCTTGGGCGCATTCCTATGCGTGAAGGGTGGCATAATATAGGGGTAACAGATCGGGTGTTGCATGCTGGTGATTTTAATTGGAGCTATACTCTTGGCGTTGGCTTGATGGACCCTTGGGCAATGGGCGGAACGGCCCTTATCTATCATGGAGAGAAAAGCCCTGCCCTTTGGCCTGAACTGATTGAAAGTCAAAACGTCACTGTCTTTGCAGCCGTGCCGGGTGTGTACCGCCAGATTTTAAAATATGGACATGCAAACAAACAACAATTTGTGACACTTAGACATGGTTTGAGTGCTGGGGAAGCGTTACCAGAGGTCTTGCATGAGCAATGGCAACAAAAAACCGGTGCCAAGCTTTATGAAGCTATGGGGCAAAGTGAGATCTCTACCTATGTTTCGACCGCGCCTGGCCTTGATGTGCCAGCAGGGGCAAAGGGACGCATCCAAAGGGGGCGCAAAATCATCATTTTACCAAATGAAGAGGCATCAGAGCAAACAAACCCGATGGCTTGCAAACCAAATGAACAAGGTTTGATCGCAATACACAGATCTGATCCAGGGCTAATGTTGGGGTATTGGGACCAAAAGAAGGGTTCCCCATCTTCTTATGAGGGTGAGTGGTTTTTAACTGGCGATTTGGGTAGCATTGATCGCGATCACAATCTAACCCATTATGGCCGCGTTGATGAGATTATGAATGCTTCTGGTTATCGTGTCAGCCCTTTAGAGGTTGAAAATGCTTTGTTAGAAAATAGCCATGTGTTGGAAGCAGGGGTGTTTGAAAACCAAATCAGGCCGGATTTGTCGATTATCGAGGCTGTTTTGGTTTTAAAGCCGTCCCAACTTACAGAAAATGAGGTGATAGAACAGTTAACTGCACAACTTCAGAAAAAATTGGCCCCTTACAAACATCCCAAAAGGTATCACGTTGTTGCTAGCTTGCCGCGCAATAAAACGGGCAAAGTTATGCGACAACAACTGCATAATTATATTGAAACCTGATTAAATTGATCAAAATTTCCTATTTTTTAAAAAAATTCATATCAGTTATTATTTATTTGGTAGCCTGATTCTTGACGATAAGAAGACCGGTCAAATTCTATGACAGAAAAAACAGACATTTTACTCGTTAGCTTTGAGCAAACAGCTCAAGATAAACTGATTACAGCCCTCAATAAGGCCGGTTTAAATGTGCAAACGTGCCAATTTAAAACCTTGGCACAAACTTTGTCACAACAGGTTAATTTTGATATTTTGGTTTTTAATATTGCCAAACTGAAAACGCAAGAACAGTTGGCTACCTGTTTAACGTTGGCGCAAAAGATTAGACTTAATGAGGCGACTAAAAACATCAGGCTGTTATGCATCGGCATTGATAAAGCTTTAATGCAAGATCAACAAAGCCATGACTTTGACGATCTTATTTTCGGTGATATTTGCATTCCCTCTATACTCTCACGGGTGAAGGCGCAAATTCGCTTAAACACCATGCAGTCAGAACTTAACAGGCGGCTGTTTATAGCTGAAAAATATCAATGTGAAGCGTTGATCAACAATCAACTTACTCAACCTGTGAAAGAGGCTTCTATTTTGGTTACAGGGCGTCCAAACGGATATTCTGTTATTGAAGAAACTTTGTCGGCTAATTGTACATTAATTGGCACGCTTTCTCTGGAGACTGCGAAAGATTATTTGGCCCGCCAAGCCTTTGACATGATAATTATCAATGGCGGGCGCATGCCAACGCGTTTTATGCCCTTTGTTGAACAGCTTAAGCAAAACCCGCAATTGTTCACTTTGCCGGTTTTGTTGGTGGCCTATCCTTCTAAATTAACCGATAGTCATATTGCTTATGAAGCGGGCATTACTGATATCATTGAGGCGCCGGTTAATCGCAATGAATTGTTACTGCGCACAACAAGCTTAATTAAAGAATGGCGATTTCGTTCAGCCATGGCCCAGTCCTATTTAAGTGCCAGGCACATTCCCACCAATGATGCTTTAACCGGGCTTTACACGTACAGCTTTTATCGCGAGCATTTAGATGAAATTATTAAGGACCATAGCTTAACACATCGAACTTTTACCCTGATCACCATTTCAATAGAAAATTTACCGCATATCAATTCGCAGTATGGCTTTATGACGGGCGATCAAGTGTTAAGTCAGGTCTCAGAAATTTTAATGACGATGATCCGGGGCGAAGATTTGGCCGCGCGTATATCTGGACGCAAATTTGTTCTAACTCTGCCAGATACAACAGCTGAGCATGCGAACAAAGTTTTAAAACGTATTGAAGCGATTTTAAAACAAACCAAATTTATGGGCATAACGGGAGGCCACTCCATTACTGTTGATTTGGCCGCCCATGTGTTGGAATCAAATGGTGAAACTACATCAGATGACTTGGTCAAGCTTCAGACCTTGCCGTTGAAACAACCAACAAATGCGCAAAATGTGAAACGCACAGCTTAAGTTTTAAGGGCTGACAGGTTGTTGTTCGGCTATTTTTTTCAATTGTGTGATCAGCTGGGTTACACCTTCTAAGCGCTCTTTAGAATCTTGCCACTTGGCTTTGTAAACAAGCTTGTGATTGGCTTGCAATTTCACTTGGTTTCCATGCACGCCGACAAACTCAATGAGCCCTTCAAGGTTTGCAAACTTATCTTGGTAAAACCCAATTTGTGCGCCTTTTGGTCCGGCTTCAATGCTGGCAACGCTGGCTTGGCGGCACAGGCCTTTAATATGCATGATTTCAAGTAAATGGCGCACTTCTTCTGGCAATGCCCCAAAGCGGTCATGCAATTCAGCGCTGAATTCATCAATCTCAGCTCTCGTTTCCAAACCTGAGGCACGCCGGTACAAGCTCAGCCTTAACTGTAAATCATTGACATAACTTTCAGGGATAAGCACAGATGTGCCCAATTGGATATTCGGTGTCCATTCCGCTTCAACAGCACTACCACTCTCTTTCAATTCAGCAATGGCGTCTTCCAACATGGATTGATAAAGCTCATAACCAATTTCGCGAATATGGCCTGATTGTTCTTGGCCGACCAAATTGCCTGCCCCGCGCAAGTCGAGATCATGGGCTGCTAAGGTGAACCCTGCACCTAAACTATCTAGGCTGGCCAGCACTTTAAGGCGTTTTTGGGCGGCTGGTGTCAGCTTTTTGTTTACAGGGGTGGTAAAGTAGGCATAGGCGCGGGTTTTAGAGCGCCCAACGCGGCCTCTTAATTGATAAAGTTGGGCCAGGCCAAATTTGTCAGCTCTATAAATCACCATGGTGTTGGCGGTTGGGATATCAAGCCCGGATTCAATGATTGTGGTGGAGAGCAAGCAATCATATTGCCGGTCATAAAAGGCATTCATAACATCTTCAAGTTGGCTGGTGGGCATCTGTCCGTGGGCTCTTACAACTTTAAGCTCAGGTACATGTTCTTTTAACAAGGCCTCTGCCTCATCTAAATCGCGGACGCGTGGGCAGACAAAAAAGCTTTGACCGCCGCGAAAGCGCTCGCGGAGCAAAGCGTTACGAATGACCACCGGGTCAAAGGGGCTGACGTAAGAGCGCACGGCCAACCGGTCAACCGGCGGGGTGGTGATGAGGGACAAGTCCCGCACCCCGGTTAAAGACATTTGCAAAGTGCGCGGAATAGGTGTGGCGGACAGGGTGAGCACATGTACGCTGTCTTTTAACTCTTTTAGACGCTCTTTATGCTGCACGCCGAAATGTTGTTCTTCGTCGATGATCAAAAGCCCAAGGTCAGCAAATTGAATGCTTTTGCCTAATAGAGCATGCGTGCCAATAACAATGTCAACTGTGCCATTGGCAAGGCCTTCTTTTAAGGTTGCAATATCTTTGGGGGCAACCAAGCGTGAGGCGTGACCAATTCTAACTGGCAAGCCTTCAAAGCGATCCTTAAAGCCTTGATAGTGCTGGCGAGCCAGTAAGGTTGTGGGGGCAACCACAGCGACCTGCACCCCATTCATGGCAGCAACGAAACCGGCCCTTAACGCCACTTCTGTTTTGCCAAAGCCCACATCGCCGCACACCAGCCGGTCCATTGGTTTGCCTGCCCCCAAATCGTCTCTGACTGCGTCAATGGTTGTTAGCTGGTCTTCAGTCTCTTCAAAAGGAAAACTTGCGGCAAACTCATCCCATTGCTCGCTCGTTACTTCTAGGGAAGGGGCTGTGCGCAGTGCGCGTTTGGCGGCAATCTCTATGAGCTTTTCAGCGATATCGAGTAGTTTTTTCTTTATTTTAGCTTTGCGGTTTTGCCAAGATGTGCCACCGAGCCTGTCTAGTTCTGTGTGGCTGTCTTGGGAGCCGTAGCGCGATAAAAGCTCTATGTTTTCAACCGGTAAGAATAGTTTGTCGCCTTTGTGATAGTGCAGCTCTAAACAATCGTGCGGGGCGCCTGCGGCGGTCATGGTTTTCAGGCCTTCAAAACGGCCAATGCCGTGTTCTTGGTGGACGATAAAGTCTCCAATGGAAAGGCTGGAGGCTTCCTTGAGCACTTGGGCATCTGATTTACGGGCCTTTTTCCGGCGGATCAAGCGATCGCCGAGAATGTCTTGCTCGCCAATGATCAAATAATCATCCGCCTCAAAGCCTTGTTCTAGCCCCAACACCACAAATGCAACAACGCTGGCGTTTAGCGACAGAACATCTTGCCATTGATCGCAGGCTTGAAACGTTTCAAGCCCGGCTTCTTTTAGCAAATTCATCAACCGTTCGCGCGAGCCATTGCTCCAGGCGGCAACGACAACCTGCTTGCCCTTGCTTTGTGCTGTTTTGATTTTTTTGACCACTGCATGAAACAGGTTTTCCCGGTCATCACGGCGCTCAACAATAAATTGCAAACCTGCTTTGCCGTTAAAAGACAGAACATGATCATAAGCACCGCCTTCATCTAGATCTGCTGCACTCATAATGAGGGAGGGCCTGCCAGCTAACAAGTCAAGCCACTGGTCTTTGTTGAAAAACAAATCAGACTTTGGAACCGGATGATAAGGCGGGGCTCCAAAATGGGCTTGTTCTAAGGCTTGCACACGGGCTTCAAAATGCTCGTCGATTTGCTCAAATTGCGCCTCGATGGCTTGGTCGATTTCAAGTTCACGGCTGATGACAGGTTCAGGCACGTAGTCAAATAGGGTTTCCAACCCTTGATGGAAGAAGGACAACCAATGTTCCATGCCTTGAAAGCTGGTGCCTTCGCTGACCGCTTCATAGAGCGCATCATGGCCCTGAGGGGCGCCGAAATGTTCCAGATAAGATTTGCGAAACCGCGCGCGGGCCTCGTCACTAAAATCAACCTCACTGACAGGCAATAAGGTCACGCGGTTTAGCTTTTTCATTGTGCGCTGGCTAGCGGGGTCAAATTGGCGAATGCTTTCCAGCTCATCACCCCAAAAGTCCAGCCGCAGTGGTTGTTGATAGCCTGATAAGAACAAATCGATGATGCCACCGCGCACTGCAAACTCGCCCTTGTCGATCACCATTTCAGAGCGCAAATAGCCCATGGCGGTTAATCGGTTGAGCAAACGTGTTCTGTCAATTCGTTTGCCCGGGCTGAGAATTTTAATATGAGAGCGCACAAAGCTTTGCGGTGCAATTTTTTGCACAATGGCGCGCGGTGTTGTTAAAATCAGCCGCGCACCGCGCCGTTTGCCTTTTGCCAGTTGCGCCAATGTTGCCATGCGCTGGGCGATGATTTCTGGTTTTGGTCCTGCTCTGTCATAAGGCACGCAATCCCAGGCGGGAAAGGGTAGGACTTTCACGTCAGGAGCAAAAAAAGTGAGCCCTTCTTTTAAAGCATCCAAACGTTGGTCATCTCGGCAAATATGGATGATGTCTAAATTTTTGCCTTCAACCTGGCTCAGGGTTTTGAGCAATTGAGCCAAAACCAACGATTCTTGCCCCTCTAAAACCCGGCTAAGGCCAATCGTTGGGGACGCAAATGATGCAAAAGCTGAGTGAAGTGGATGTGAGGACATAAAAAAATAAAGTCTATTAAAAATGGCAGTTTAAGATAAATCATGAAAGGCGCGAATTTGGCCTACCAAGGATTGATACTGGGTCTCAATTTCAAAGTCACGGCCCATAATCCAATTTTCTAACATCGGGTCTGGCAATTGTAAAAATGCATCTAACAGGTCAAGGTTGGTTTCATCCCAAGTTTCAATATGGGCTTCAACATATTTTCCCAGCAACCAATCCATTTCCTTTGTGCCGCGGTGAAGGGCTCGGTAGATTGTGCGTTTTTGGCGATCCGTTAATTGTTCAAGGTTTCTCATAATCGCCTTTTGCCCATTTTTGACAGGTATTTGCCACGTGCATGTGGAAAGTGCTGACCCTAATCATTGCAGTTATTGGAAAAATTGTTCTCTCCATATAGCCTTATGAGAAGTTAAACTCAAGGTCCATAAATGCGCCCAACTCGTTTACAACCGTTGTTTTCAGATGCCTCTAGCCTTAAAGGCATTGGCCCGCGCCTGACCAGCTTGCTCACAAAGTTGTTGGATCGGCCTGGTGAGATTAAAACCCCGCGCAAAATTGATCTTTTATGGCATTTCCCTTCCGGCTTGGTTGACCGCTCTAATCGGCCTAAAATTAAAGATTTGCGCGCTGGCCAGTTGGCCACCTTTGACGCTGAAGTCATTGCCTTTAAAGGACCAAAACCACATGGCAAGCGCCGTTTTTCTAAAGCGCCAACCCGGGTTAAAATGAAAGATTCAACGGGTGAGATTGATCTGGTCTTTTTCCGCTCTGATCCCAAATACCTACAACAACAATTACCTGTTGGTGAAATCCGCTATATTGCCGGGCGACCAGAGCTCTATGCCGACCACCTCCAAATTCCTCATCCCGATCACATTTTAACCGAACAAGAGTTTAAGGACTTCCCAGTTCTAGAGCCGGTCTATCCTTTAACCCAGGGCCTCACTCTGAAAACCTTACAAAAAGCGCTCTCCCAACTCATCCCAGCGATACCAAAACTAGAAGAATGGCAAGACCCAGCCTGGCTGTCCAAACAAAACTGGCCCAATTTCCAAACCGCCTTAACCCGCCTGCACAGGCCCGAGACGCCAGACGACATTGCTGGTAATTCGGTGATGCGCCAACGCCTGGCCTATGATGAATTGCTTGCCAAGCAATTGTCCCTTGCGCTTGTGCGGCGCCAATTGCGCAGTAAAAAGGGGCGCTCTATTCAAGGTGATGGCAATATCCGGCAAAAAATCATTGAGGCCCTGCCCTTTGGCCTCACTGGCTCGCAGTCAAACGCGCTGGAAGAGATTTATCAAGATCTGGAAAGCGATAACCGCATGTTGCGCTTGCTACAAGGTGATGTTGGCTCTGGCAAAACGGTGGTGGCTTTGCTGAGCGCGGCTGTTGCCATAGAAGCCGGTTTGCAGGTTGCCTTTATGGCACCAACAGAAGTGCTAGCCCGCCAACACATTGAAAGCCTGGAGGAGCTGTGTAGTAAGGCGGGCATTCGTTTGGGGCTTTTGACGGGGCGTGAAAAAGGAAAGGCGCGCAAACAGCTTTTATTAGCCTTAAAAGAAGGGTTGATTGATTGTTTGGTTGGCACGCATGCTTTGTTTCAAGCTGATGTGGAGTTTAAAAATTTAGGCTTTGCTATCATTGATGAACAGCACCGTTTTGGTGTAGAGCAACGCCTGGCTTTGCAAGCCAAGGCCGGCCCGCAGGGGGCTGAATTGTTGGTGATGACGGCCACGCCCATTCCGCGCACTTTATTGATGACCCATTATGGCGATATGGATGTTTCCAAACTGATCGAAAAACCAGCCGGGCGCAAACCTGTGACTAGCCGCGTGGTGCCGATTAACCGGCTTGAAGAGGTGATTACGGGGCTTAAACGTGCCATTCAAGAAGGGGCACAGGCTTATTGGGTTTGCCCTTTGGTGGAATCTTCAGAAAAAGTGGATCTGGCCGCAGCTGAGGAACGCCATGCTCATTTAAAGCAATTGTTTGGCGATCGTATCGGCCTCATTCACGGACAAATGAAGGGGCCAGAAAAAGACAAAGTGATGGCCCGCTTTGCCTCTGGTGAATTGCCTATTTTGGTGGCCACCACGGTGATTGAAGTTGGCG
>JANQQH010000431.1 GCA_028285025.1 Hyphomicrobiaceae bacterium
GCCTGGCGCGCTTTCGACAGTTCCTGGTACAATCTCACCCTCTTCTTGCTGGGTGCGCACACCAAAGGGCAACACCATAAACAAGGCCAACCACCAACAGATAAAATATGTTGCCAAGGCAAGGGGAAGTTCCATTTTATTGTGCTCTTTTCTTATGCATAATGTTCATCATTTATTTGCAAACCGTCATCCCGGGCTTGACCCGGGATCCATCCAGCGTTTTACGGATGTTTGAACGAAAGCACACTCACCCGCCCAGCTCCCTTTACCTTTGGCGGATTTGTTAACCATCTGCGCATATCGAAATGGATCGTGAATCAAGTTCAGGATGACCCTGTTGCAAAACTCTCATCTGCCTCTTCTAGCATTTCATTAATCCCAAACCAATATCTACTTATAAGTCAAACGCTCTAGGCTTGCTCTAATTCAACCAGAGTGCCGCAAAAATCTTTTGGATGAAGGAACAAAACCGGCTTGTTATGAGCGCCAATTTTAGGCTCGCCATCTCCCAACACCCGGGCCCCTTCTTGTTGTAACTTATCACGAGCAACGATGATATCATCGACTTCATAACAAATATGATGAATGCCCCCATTTGGGTTGCGCTCTAAAAATTTAGCGATCGGGCTATTCTCTCCCAATGGCTCAAGCAATTCGATTTTGGTGTTTGGCAACTCAATAAAAATGGTTGTCACACCATGATCTGGCTGATCTTCCTTGGCCGAAATCGTCGCACCAAGAGAATTACGATAAGTGTTCGCTGCAGCATCAATATCAGGCACAGCAATGGCAACATGATTAAGACGTCCGATCATCTTTGAAAATCCTTAAAACTTACCAATTTTCCTGTTTAAGCTTTTACGCTGCAAACCACATTTTTGTCCATTCCCCTTTTGAAGAATACATCGATAGGGATACCTTACTTTATTAAACTTGATGCAAATGAATGTTAACCAAAGCCTTCTTGCCCCAAGCATCATAAATGCTCCCGCGCACAGACCGGCGCAAAGCCTCCTTTAATTTGGCCAACTCTTTGCGATGTTTGGGCGGCACGCTTTTAAACACACTGTTGATCGCCGTTGTGACCAAATCATCAAGTTCTGCACCCTCTTCATCAAACGGCAAGCCTTCTTCATGCCAGAGCGGTTCACCAATGATTTTACCTTGATTGTTAATCACCAATGAAACACTTAAACAGCCAACCGTTGATAACTTGCGTCTATTTCGAACAGCTCGATCATCTTCAAGAATAAAATACCCATCTCTATAAAGCCGCCCTGCTGGTATCTCATCTATAATCTGAGGCTCAAAAGGGAGCACACTGGCCATAGACCCATTACGCACCAAAGCGACATGCTCAATCCCTTGTTGTTTGGCAAAAGCTTTATGAGATTGCAAATGCAACTCTTCGCCGTGAACAGGAATAAGTGTATTAGGCTGAAGCCAATTATAAAGCTGTTCCAATTCACCGCGCCGCGGATGACCTGTAACATGAACCGGGGCTTGGCTTTCAGTTATGATATTTAAGTCTTGGGCAGCCAACAAATTGATCACATAGCCAACCGACTTTTCATTACCAGGAATGGTACGCGATGAAAAAATCACCGTATCATCTTTTGACAATTTGATTTTAGGATGAGAGCCCTCAGCAATCCGCGCAATCGCTGCGCGCCCCTCCCCCTGACTGCCCGTGGCCATCACCAGGCAGTCTTTGGCCGGCAAATGTTGGAAATCTTCATCAGATAAAAAGGTATAATCTTCAGGGATATACCCTGTCTCTTTGGCTATGCCCACCACACGCATTAAGGCGCGCCCAGCCAACACCACATAACGATCAGCGGCATAAGCGGCCTCTGCAATCGATTTGATACGAGCAACATTGGAGGCAAAAGTAGTCACAACCACCCGGCGCTTGGCTTGGCCGACAAGCGCCTTTAGCGTTTTGGCCACATCAATTTCTGAAATCGATGTGCCTTCTCGGGTCGCATTGGTGGAATCACACACCAACACATCAACACCTTCTTGCCCCAAAGCTTTCAACCGGTTTTCATCTGTTGGCGGGCCTGAAATCGGGTCTGGGTCTAACTTCCAGTCACCGGTATGAAACAAGGTGCCGCTTTGGGTTTTAATGGCCAAGCCAACCGGTTCTGGAATAGAGTGGGCCATTTGCACCACTTCCACAGTAAAGGGTCCAATTTCATATGCACTGCCAATCTCCATTTCGATGATTGGCACGCTATCTTCTATACCCTCGCGCTCCAATTTGGCGCGCAACATCGCCGCTGTAAACGCAGTGGCATAAATCGGCACGTTTAGGCTTTCCCACAAATCCGGAATCGCCCCATAATGATCTTCATGCGCATGCGTTAAGATGATCGCTTTTAGGTTTTTACCTTGGTTTTCAGCAAAACGAATATCTGGCAAAATCACTTCAATGCCAGGTTCGCGCGGCGAAGCAAATGTCAGACCCAAGTCAACCATGATCCAACTGTAATCATCAGGCAAGCCATGGCCATAAAGGGTACAATTCATGCCAATTTCGCCAACGCCGCCAAGCGGGGCCATCACCAGTTCAGCGGTCGGAATTGCTTTTTCATTATTATTCATTGTTTGTTGGCTTGCCCTTTCTTGAGGGTTGACGTCTTTTGGTTAAACAAGCTCGCCGCCCGTTATGGTCTTTATTTCATCATTGTCCAATTTTAATAACAAAGCGCCCTGCTCATTCAGCCCCATAAAACTCCCCCTTATTTGTTTTGGCCCTGATTGGATGGTCAAAGGCGTGCCAACGCGGTGTGCCTTTTTTAGCCAAGCATCAATAATATCAACGTTGTTATCGCCATGATCCCAACGCTCAAGCCAGGCATTAAAATGAACAGCCAATGCCTCAAACAATTGATCGCGCGAGGAACTCACACCCAGACTGGCAAGACAGACTGTATCTTTGTTCTCAAGCGCAGGATTAGAGGTGATGTTAACACCAATGCCAATAATCAAATCTGTTTGATCAACACTGCCAGTGGGTTGAGTTTCAATCAGAATACCCCCCAGCTTGGCATGGTTTGACAAAATATCATTGGGCCATTTCAAGGAAAGGGAAACAGACCCGTTCGCAATTTCATCAATCGCCTCATAAAGAGCAACACCTGTTAACAGTGAAAGCACAGGCAATTTGTCCGGCTGTGCCCGCACACGCCTAACAGTGGTGGTGAAAAGATTGCCTTTAACAGAGACCCAATCACGGCCCATCCGCCCGCGTCCCTGGGTTTGTTCATCAGCCAAGACCCAAAAGGGCAAAGCTTGCCCCTTTCCCAAAAACTGCTTTGCAAGACTGTTGGTTGAACTTAGTTTGGCAAAATGCAGGATTTTCTCATCTTTTTTAAGGTGTTTTGATTGATCCATGCTCCGTTTCTAGCCCGAACTTAAATCGTTGGCAACAAAGCTTTAGCCGCCACTTTGGCCACATCAATCAAAGGACTAGGATAGATAATATAAAACAACACAAACAAACCTGACAAGCCTAGCACCATTTTTAGCTGGCTTGGCATCTCTGTAAATTCCTCCTTCGGCTCGTCAAAGAACATGATTTTGATAATACGCAAATAATAAAACGCGCCTACCACACTGGCGAGCACACCAATCACAGCCAAAATAAACATGTCTGCTTTCACCGCCGCCACGAAAACATAGAATTTGGCAAAAAAGCCCGCCAAAGGCGGAATGCCAGCCAATGAGAACATCAAAACAGCTAGCATAAAAGCAGCAGGTAAGTTGGTTTGTGACAAGCCTCGTAAATTATCAATATTTTCAAATGCTTCCTCATCACGCCGCATAGCCAAAATAAGCGCGAAAGTACCAAGGGTCATAACCAGATAAATACTGAGATAAATTAACACGCCCTCAACCCCCTCCCTGTTACCAGCCGCCAAGCCAACAAGAGCAAAACCCATATGGCCAATGGATGAATAGGCCATCAAACGTTTAATATTGGTTTGCCCAATCGCACCAAAAGCGCCAAGTGCCATACTGGCAATTGAGATAAAGACAATAATTTGTTGCCATTGTGTGTTAAGGTCTGGAAAGCCACTATAAATCAACCGTAACATCAAACCCATGGCCGCAATTTTTGGGCATGCAGCAAAGAAGGCTGTCACCGGGGTAGGCGCACCTTCATAAACATCGGGCGTCCACATATGAAATGGGACAGCAGAAATTTTAAACGCCAAACCCGCAAGCATAAACACCAAACCGATGATCAACCCAATATTCGCGGCCCCTTCAGTCAGGCTTACTTTGGCAATCTGGTCAAAATAAATAGAACCTGTAAACCCATAAATCATCGAGCTCCCATAAAGCAGCATACCAGAAGACAACGCACCCAGCACAAAATACTTCATCCCAGCTTCACTAGAGCGCACACTATCACGCTGAAAAGAAGCAATCACATACAAAGACAAACTTTGCAATTCCAGCCCGAGATAAAGAGCAATTAAATCTCCCGCAGAGATCATCACCATCATACCAAGCAGGGAAAATAAAATGAGTGTTGAATATTCCGGTTTGAAAAGACCCGTTTCACTTAAATAAGTCACGGACATATACAGCGTGGCAAAACCACCAACTAACACAAGAATTTTTAGCATCCGAGCAAAATCATCAATGACAAAACTGCCATGAAATAAAATCGCATTTGCACCCCAGTCTTTTACCAAAAATCCAATAACCGCCAAGATAAGAACCAAGCTTAACCCCCAAACAAGCTTAGCGCCGCCCTTGTCTTGAAAAGCACCAACCAACAACAAGATCAGAACGCCAACGACCATAATTACCTCTGGCAACAGCAAAGCATATTCACCCAATTGGCTCATCGAATTTAGTTCCTTTAATGCTTGAATAGTTAGCTTTATGGTTTAAGCGCGTATTTGGCATTATCAATCACCATCAAAGCTTGATTGTAGTCGCCAATCAGTTTTTCAACTGAAACAGACATCACATCCAAAATTGGCTTAGGATACACCCCAAACAGAATCGTCAACACAATCAAGGGGATAAGATAAGACATTTCCAGCCGGTTCATATCTGCAATTGATTTTAAGTTAGGCTTTTCCAGGTCGCCAAAAATAACCCGTCTATACAACCACAAAGCGTAGCAAGCTGATAAAATTACCCCACTCGTAGCAACAAATGCCACCCAACTATTAACTTTGAAGGTCCCGATTAAGGTCAGAAATTCACCAACAAAGCCACTGGTGCCCGGTAACCCCACATTGGCCATGGTAAAGACCATAAAGGTAAAGGCAAAAATCGGCATCCGGTTGACCAAACCACCATAGGCGGCAATCTCTCTGGTGTGCATCCGGTCATAAACCACCCCAACACACAAGAACAAAGCGGCAGAGACCAAACCATGTGACAACATTTGGAAAATACCACCCTCAATGCCTTGTGTGGTGGCAGCAAACACACCCATGGTTACAAACCCCATATGGGCAACAGAGGAATAAGCAATCAACTTTTTGATATCTTCTTGCGCCAAAGCCACCAACGAGGTGTAGACAATGGCAATCGCACTCAGCCAAAAAACAATGGGCGCAAATTCTGCGCTGGCCACTGGGAACATTGGCAAAGAAAAGCGCAAAAACCCATAACCACCCAGTTTCAATAAAATACCTGCCAAAATTACAGAGCCAGCTGTTGGGGCCTCAACATGAGCATCTGGCAACCAGGTATGTACAGGCCACATCGGCATTTTTACAGCAAAAGAAGCAAAAAAAGCCCCCCACAACCAATATTGCATTGGGACAGGAAAATCATAAGCCAGTAGTTTTGGAATATCTGCGGTCCCCGCCTGCCAATACATTGCCATGATCGCGACAAGCATCAAAACAGAACCTGCTAAAGTATAAAGAAAGAATTTGAAACTAGCATAAACCCGGCGCTTACCACCCCACACACCAATGATGAGGAACATCGGGATCAAGCCACCTTCAAAGAAGACATAGAATAACATCAAGTCTAGCGCACAAAAGACACCAATGACCAACGTTTCCAAAATCAAGAACGCAATCATATATTCACGCACACGATTTTGAACGCTTTTCCAGCTGGCTAAAACACAAATCGGCATCAAGAAAGTTGTCAGAATCACAAACAACATCGAGATCCCGTCAACACCAACATAATAGGTAAAGATCCCTCCAAACCAGGCATGGCGCTCTACAAACTGGAAATCAGCTGTGCTTTTGTCAAAATCAACCCAGATCAGCAAGGAGATTAAGAAAGTAATTGTAGTTGTCCACAACGCTACATAGCGCGCATTTTGTTTGGCAGCCTCATCTTCCCCGCGGATTAGAAAAATAAAAACCGCCCCGATTAGGGGCAAAAAAGTAACGGCTGATAAAATTGGCCAATCAGTCATCATTTTCCAAGTCCCCCTGTTACAACAAAATAAGTAATCAGGGCAGTGAGCCCAATCATCATGATAAAGGCATAATGATACACATAACCACTTTGCATTGACTTTACGCGTTTTGTAATTTCAAGAGCACGCGTAGCAACACCATTAACAACCCCATCAATCAGAAGCTGATCGCCAATTTTCCACAGTTGCCTGGCCAGCCATTTGGTTGGCTTGACGAGAACATAATCATACAACTCATCAAAATACCATTTATTGTAAAGAAACAAATAAATCGGCTCAAACAACTTGGCCACGCTGGCTGGCAAGACAGGACTAACAATATAAAACAACCAAGCCAAGCCAAAGCCAAAAATCATCGCCAATAATGGTGAAAACTTCACCAAGATTGGCACATTATGAAATTCATTCAAGATATTATTAGAAGCGCTTGTAAAAAGGCTAGAACCCCAAAACTGTGCATAGTGAGACCCAAAGAAATAGTCCTTGAAAACAAACCCGGCTGCAATGGAACCAAGTGCGAGAATAAACAGCGGCACCAACATCACCTTTGGGCTTTCATGCACATGGCTGAGCACATCTGGTGTCGCTCTTGAGCGCCCATGGAACGTCATAAAGATCAACCGCCAAGAATAAAACGAGGTAAGAAAAGCAGCAAACACCAACAGATAAAAGGCGTTCTCACTAAACGCGTTCTGAGCAGCAAAAGCACTTTCAATAATCGCATCTTTAGAAAAAAAGCCCGCAGTGTAAGGAAAGCCAGTTAGCGCGATCGTTCCAATGATCATCATCGCATAGGTTTGCGGGATCATTTTATAAAGCCCGCCCATATGGCGCATATCTTGTTCATCTGACATCGCATGAATAACAGAGCCTGCCCCTAAGAACAGCAAAGCTTTAAAGAACGCGTGGGTGAAAAGGTGAAAAATCGCCGCCCCATAAGCCCCAACACCAAGCGCGACAAACATATAACCCAACTGGCTGCAAGTGGAATAAGCAATCACACGCTTAATGTCATTTTGAACCAAACCAACGGTGGCAGCAAAAAAGGCCGTGATTGCCCCAACAAAGGTCACCACCACCAGGGCATCCGGAGTAAATTCAAACAGCGGGCTCAATCTTGCCACCATAAACACACCAGCCGTTACCATAGTGGCCGCATGAATAAGCGCAGAGACAGGCGTTGGACCTTCCATCGCATCTGGCAACCAAGTATGGAGCAAAAACTGAGCTGACTTACCCATCGCGCCCATAAACAACAACAGGCAAATGGTCGTCAGCACATCCACTTCCCAGCTTAAAAAGGTAAAGGTCTTACCAACCAATGAAGGTGCACTTTGAAAAACCGCATCCAGCTCAATAGAACCTGTGACCATAAACAGAGCAAAAATACCCAGCGCAAAGCCAAAATCACCCACCCGGTTAACAACAAACGCCTTCATCGCCGCTGCATTGGCAGAAGGCTTTTTGAACCAAAAGCCGATCAGCAAATAAGAAGCAAGGCCAACCCCTTCCCAACCAAAGAACATTTGCAACAAATTATCTGAGGTGACCAACATCAACATGGCAAAAGTGAACAAGGACAGATAGGCAAAAAAGCGCGGGCAGTGGGGATCGTGATGCATATAGCCAATAGAATAAATATGCACCAAACAAGAAACTGTATTGACCACCACCAGCATAACCGCAGTTAATGTATCAATGCGCAAGCTCCAGCCCACATCGAGCGAACCAGATTTTA
>JANQQH010000436.1 GCA_028285025.1 Hyphomicrobiaceae bacterium
ACATGGCCAACATGCGCTGCGTCACAAGAAAGCCACCAAAAATATTCACCGCCGCCATAACCAACGCCAAAAAACCAAAAATATTTGCCTTTTCAAGCCCATCAACGGAAGGCACAGCCACAGCCAATAAAGCACCCACCACAATCACCGATGAAATCGCATTGGTCACCGCCATCAACGGGGTGTGCAAAGCCGGTGTCACTGCCCAAACAACGAAATAACCAACAAAAATAGCCATCACAAACAAGGCAAATAAATAAGTAAAAGAACTAACAGCATCACCTGAGCTTGCAGCCAAAGCGGCCTGTGGCAAGAACAAAGGCAAACAAGCCAAGCTCAACATCATCATGCGCAAAATCAACCCCATTAATCCGTTCCTTCAGTTAATTGCGGATGCACGATCTTGCCATCATGGGTCACCAAAGTGCCTTGAATGATCTCATCCTCAAAATCAATGTTCAAACCATCGTCTTTCGAGACAAACAGCGCCAAGAAATTATAAAGATTTTTGGCATAAAGGCTGGTCGCATTGCCAGCCAGTGCCCCGGCAATGTTCAACGGCCCAAGCACCAAAACGCCATTTTCATTGACAATTTCACCCGGGCGAGCCAATTCACAATTGCCGCCGCGCTCAACCGCCATATCATAAATGATCGAGCCTGGCTTCATAGAGCACACCATGTCAGCTGAGATTAATTTCGGCGCAGGACGTCCAGGAATAAGCGCCGTTGTAATAACGATATCTTGGCCCTTAACATGGTTAGCAACCAATTCAGCTTGCTGGCGTTTATAATCATCAGACATCTCTTTGGCATAACCACCAGCAGTTTCAGCCTCTTTAAACTCATCATTTTCAACAGCGATGAACTTACCACCAAGACTTTCCACCTGCTCTTTAGCGGCCGGGCGCACATCTGTCGCAGTCACAATAGAGCCGAGCCGTTTTGCCGTTGCAATGGCCTGCAAACCAGCAACGCCCGCGCCCATAACAAACACCTTGGCTGGCGGCACTGTGCCAGCTGCCGTCATCATCATAGGCATCGCCTGGGCAAAATGGGCCGCACTATCAATCACCGCCTTATAGCCAGCCAAGTTCGATTGAGACGAGAGCACATCCATAGATTGCGCTCTGGTAATACGCGGCATAAATTCCATAGAAAAAGATTTAAGCTTCTTGGCCGCCATTGCTTCAAGGCCGGCCCGGTCATCATGAGGGTTCAAAATAGCAGCAACAACAGTGCCCTCTGCCATAGCTGCCACTTCCTCAACACTTGGCCGATTGACCTTTAAAACGATATCAGCACCAGAAAACGCCTCTTGCGCAGAGCCAACAATTTTGGCCCCCATCTCTTCATAGTCTTTATCAAGAATATTCGAGGCCAACCCAGCCCCTGCTTGAACATTTACCTGACATCCAAGGGCAACATATTTCTTTACCGTTTCAGGTGAAATAGCCGCTCTTGTCTCGCCTTCACCCTCAATCGGGACGGCAATCGTAACCATCACCGGCTCCATTCTCATCAAAATTTAAATTATAAATT
>JANQQH010000482.1 GCA_028285025.1 Hyphomicrobiaceae bacterium
TGATCTGGTCGCCCTCTTCAACGGGGAAAGATCCGGCAAGGTCGCCATTGCGCTCGTTTACGATCATTGCGATGATGCCTTTGCCGCCTCGCCCTGAGACGCGGTATTCAAAGGCAGAGGAACGTTTGCCAAAGCCATTTTCAGACAGGGTGAGTACAAATTGTTCAGCGGCCCCTAATTCGGCATAACGCTCAACTGACAATTCAACTTCATCGCCTGCTTCTTCTTCAAGCTCTGGCACGTCCGCTTCACTTGTCTCTCCGCTGGCGGCGCGGCGCATTTGGGCAGCGCGTTTCAAATAGCTGCGCTTTTCTTCCGGGCTGGCTTCTATGTGATGAAGAATGGTCATGGAAATGAGGCGATCATCCTTGCCAAGCTTAATGCCACGCACACCGGTTGAACTGCGCCCAGCAAACACACGTACATCAGTGACAGGGAAGCGAATGGCTTGTCCCTTGGCACTGGTAAGCAACACATCATGGGCTTCTGTGCAAATATCAACACCGATGATCTGGTCGCCTTCATCTAATTTCATGGCAATTTTGCCGTTTTGGCGCACTTCAACAAAATCGGACAAATCATTGCGGCGCACATTGCCTGATTGGGTTGCAAACATCACATGCAATTGTTCCCAAGAGCTTTCATCTTCAGGCAATGGCATGATGGTGGTGATGCGTTCATCTTGTTCCAGCGGTAACAAATTAATCAGCGCTTTACCGCGCGCTTGCGGGGCGGCTAAGGGCAAACGCCATACTTTCATTTTGTAAACCATGCCGCGTGAAGAGAAGAACAAAATTGGCGTGTGGGTGTTGGCCACAAATAGCTTGGCCACAAAGTCCTCATCACGTGTGGCCATGCCAGAGCGCCCCTTGCCGCCGCGCCGCTGAGCGCGGTATGTGGAAAGGGGCACGCGTTTGATATAGCCTTTGTGAGATACGGTGACGACCATATCTTCTTTGGCAATCAGGTCCTCATCATCAACTTCGCCTTCAACGTCTAAGATTTCAGTACGCCGCGGCGTGCCAAATTCTTCTTTAATTTCAGTGAGTCCGTTTTTCACGATTTCAACAATGCGGGCGCGAGAACTTAAAATGTCGAGGTAATCTTTTATCGTCTCGCCAAGTTTTGTCAGCTCATCTGAGATTTCATCACGCCCAAGGGCTGTTAGGCGTTGCAAACGCAAATCAAGAATGGCGCGTGCTTGTTGTTCAGATAATTTATAGATGCCTTTGTCAGAGACTTTGTGGCGTGGGTCTGCAATTAACTCCACCAAGGGGGCGATGTCTTTAGCCGGCCAGTCACGTTCCATGAGTTGCTCACGGGCGGTTTGCGGATTTGGTGCGTGGCGAATGAGATGAATGACATCATCAATATTGGCCACAGCGATCGCTAAACCAACCAACACATGAGCGCGGTCGCGTGCTTTGTTGAGCAAGAATTTGGTGCGCCGGGAGACTACCTCTTGGCGGAAATCTGTAAAGGCGCGGATAAAGTCGAGCAGATTTAACAGCTCTGGTTTGCCGCCATTTAATGCTACCAAGTTGCATCCAAAGCTGGTTTGCAAAGGCGAGAAGCGGTAGACCTGATTTAAGATCACATCGGGCACAGCATCACGTTTTAACTCGATGACCACGCGCATGCCCTGGCGGTCTGATTCATCGCGAATGTCGGCAATGCCTTCGATCTTTTTGTCGCGCACCAGCTCGGCGATTTTTTCAATCATTGAGGCTTTGTTCACCTGATAGGGAATTTCGGTGATGATGAGCGCATTGCGGTCTTTGCGGATTTCTTCTGTTGTCACACGCCCGCGCATGACAACGGAGCCCTTGCCCTTCATGTAAGCTGAGCGTATGCCAGAACGGCCTAAGATCATGCCGCCGGTTGGAAAATCTGGCCCCGGGATGTATTCTTGTAATTGCTCAACCTCTAGTTCAGGGTCATCTAAATAGGCCATACAGCCATCAATGACTTCCGACAAATTATGCGGCGGTATGTTGGTGGCCATGCCAACGGCAATGCCGCCTGCCCCATTGACCAATAAATTTGGAAATTTAGCCGGGAGGACCTGGGGCTCTGTTTCAGAGGCGTCGTAGTTGTCTTGAAAGTCAACCGTGTCCTTGTCAATGTCATCAAGCAGGCTTTGGGCGACTTTTTCCAGGCGTCATTCGGTATAGCGCATGGTCGCTGGGCGGTCGCCATCAACAGAACCAAAATTGCCCTGTCCATCAATCAGAGGCAACCGCAGCGAGAAATCTTGTGCCATGCGCACCAGGGCGTCATAAATGGCGCCGTCACCGTGAGGGTGGTATTTACCCATAACGTCACCGACCACACGGGCGGATTTGCGATAAGGCTTGTTCCACTCATAGCCATTTTCATGCATTGAATATAAAATACGCCGATGCACGGGCTTGAGCCCGTCGCGCACATCTGGCAAGGCGCGAGACACAATCACGCTCATGGCATAGTCAAGATATGACCGGCGCATTTCATCTGTTATGAGAATGGGACGAATATCTGGAGCGGCCCCATCTTCCCCATCGAAATTATCTTTATCGCTCAACTGCAGTTCCTAATGACTGAATTTATTATTTTTTACATAAACCGACGCCTAAGATTAAGAGAAGAAACGAGTATAAAAAGGCCAAAAATGACCTGAATAGTGGCTCATTGCCCTAAACTTAAGCAAAATTCAATTTTAATGCGTTTCATTTTTCGGAAAAACCGGTTCCCCTGTTTTGGGTGAAACGCACTAGATATAGCCCATCCCCCCCCTTGATACCAGCCATTTCAGTGCTAAAAACCTGATTCTTTGGGGATATTTTTCACTTATTTAAAGGGTTTTGCTCAAATGTTTTACAAGCCTTTATACTAAGTGTAAAAAACCTTTGATTATCCTGAGGAAAAGAGGGGTGGAACATGGCGGCTCATAGCTCAAAAAAAGTCATTTATGCGGCGCTGATTGGCAACGGGCTAATCGCGATTACCAAATTCTTTGCCAGTCTTTATACAGGTTCGTCTGCCATGATGTCTGAGGCCGTCCACTCTGTGGTTGATACGGGCAATCAGGGGCTATTGCTGTTTGGGATTAAACGTGCCAGCCGACCTAAAGATGAGAGCCACCCATTTGGTTATGGAATGGAGATTTACTTTTGGGCTTTTGTTGTTGCCATTTTAATTTTTGCGGTCGGTGCTGGCGTTTCTATTTATGAGGGCGTGCACAAGTTGCAACATCCAGAGACAATCTCTTCTCCCTTTATCAACTATCTGGTGCTTGGTGCGGCTATGATTTTTGAGGGCGTTGCTTGGACCATTGCATTTAAAGAATTTGGCAAAATGAAAGGCAATCAAAGCTTGTTTGAAGCTGTCCGCCATTCAAAAGACCCGACCGTTTTCACTGTATTGTTTGAAGATTCTGCGGCCATGCTTGGCTTGATGGTGGCCTTTATTGGTATTTTCATTGCCAGCTTTTTTGGGATTTTATGGGCAGATGGGGCCGCTTCTATTGTTATTGGTCTTATTCTGGCCGCCACAGCGGTGTTGCTGGCTTTTGAAACCAAGGGGTTGTTAATTGGTGAGGCTGCCAGCCCAGCGCTTATTAAATCCATCCAAGGGATTGTGCAAAAAGATAGCTCTATCATGCATCTCAATGAACTGCGAACTATGCATATGGGACCTAATGATATTTTATTGGCGCTTAGCCTTGATTTTCAAGATGACATCAGTGCTGGCCAGGTGGAGGCACAAATTTCTAAGTTGGAACAAGATATCAAAACCAAACATAATGAAATCAAGCATTTGTTTATTGAAGTTCAAAGCAAATCTGCCCATGATGCCGACGCTAACTTAACACGTTGATTGACCTCATTAATTTTTATGAGCGCTTAAAAAGGGAGCTCCCATGCAATACACCACGCTTGGAAAAACAGATATAAAAATAAGCCGCATTTGCCTTGGTACCATGACGTGGGGTTTTCAGAACACCCAAGAGGAAGGCTTTGCCCAAATGGATTATGCGCTGGATGAAGGCGTAAATTTCTGGGACACCTCTGAAATGTATGCTGTGCCGCCGACAAAAGAAAGCTATGGTACAACAGAGACGATCATTGGCAATTGGTTTGCCCAAACGGGCCGGCGAGATGAGGTGATTTTGGCAACCAAAATCACACCAGAGCTACCCTACATTCGTGACAATAATCTGATTAATCGCGCTAATATTCTTGCTGCGGTTGAGTCCAGCTTGATAAGGTTGCAAACAGATCACATTGACCTTTATCAACTGCATTGGCCGAGCAATCGAAACACATTTCATTTTCACAATGTATGGGATTATACCCCTAAGAAAACGGATCGGGCTCAATTGGTTGACAGTCAGTTAGAAGCCTTAGAGACTTTAGATGAGCTTATTCAAACTGGCAAAATACGCTCCTGGGGGCTTTCGAACGACACGGCTTGGGGCATGTGCACATTTTGCCAATTGGCAGACCAACATAACCTGTCAAGACCTGTCAGCTTGCAAAATGAATATAGCCTTTTACGCCGCCGCGATGATCTGAACATTTCGGAAGTTTGTATGATAGAGCAGATTAGCCACTTGCCGTGGTCACCTTTGGCTATGGGTGTGTTATCTGGGAAATATCTTGAGAACACCTCTGTTTCCAACTCACGCTTGACATTAGACGAGGCATCTAAGAAACGATATGGGTATCGGCTCACTGAAAATGTGGAAAAAGCGACGAGCGCCTATATCTCACTTGCACGCGCTCATAATTTAGATCCTTGCCAGATGGCTATTGCCTTTTGCTTGAGCCGCCCGTTTGTCGCTAGCCCTATTATTGGGGCCTCCTCGCTTGACCAGCTAAAAATTAATCTGGGGGCGATTGATGTGACTTTAAATGAAGAAATTCTGAGCGCCATAGATGAGATTAATAAATGTTTTCCTGATCCCTTTTAAATTTTAAAAGTCAAGACTTTCTCTTCATTGGGAACTGACTAAAATCATCTCTCATTATGTTTTGGGACCTTATGGGAGATATAAAATGTCAGATGAACTGTTTTGGTTGGTTTTAACGGCCATTCTAACTGTTTTTGAAGTAGTACCTTATCTTTTAGAGCGTATTGGACGCATTGGGCTCATGAATGCCATGGGCTATAATGAACAAAGCGGACATGGGGATA
>JANQQH010000500.1 GCA_028285025.1 Hyphomicrobiaceae bacterium
ATGGACAGATGCTTAAGCTGTTTTTCTTGTATGACCACCTGCCCTTCAGGGGTTGATTATATGCACTTGTCCGACTTAGCACGCATCGAAATTGAAAAACGTGGGTCTCGTTCTGTTAAAGACAAGTTCATGCGCTCAGCTTTGAGCCATATTTTGCCCTTTCCAAAGCGCTTTCGCCTTGCTTTATGGTTTGGCAAAGTGGCACGTATTTTTGCCCCTCTTTTGGAAAAAATAGGCCAGCGCGAAATGGCGGCCATGCTTGCCCTCTTACCAAAAACACCCAAACATTCACCTGAATTTACAGGTGCAGGCGTTGCCCGGCCAAAAGGGCAACAATATAAACGGGTCGCCTTAATGACTGGGTGTGTGCAACAAGTGGTGCGCCCCTCAATCAATGATGCCAGCATCCGTTTAATGGCACGCCAAGGCATTGAAGTAATTGTGCCTGAAGATCAAGGGTGTTGCGGAGCCCTTGACTTGCATATGGGCGCACTTGACCGGGCTTGTTCTCATGCAAGCCGTAACATTAAAGCCATCGCCGCTATCGAAGAAGACACTCCGCTTGACGGCATTATCATCAATGCCTCTGGTTGCGGCACAACAGTGAAAGACTATGCCCATTTAATCAGCACAAACAAAAAGCTGTCATCTAAATTGTCACTTAATGAACAAGCCAATAAACTATCGAGCAAAGTTTTTGATATCAGTGAATTTCTGATCGACTATAATTTTGGCACAGCGCAATTATGGAGTGATCTAAAAGTTGCCGTTCACATCCCCTGTTCAATGATGCATGGGCAAAAAATAACCTACCAACCCCAACAATTATTACGCAATGCAGGCTTTACGGTTTTACAGCTCAATGAAGCCCATATTTGTTGCGGCTCAGCTGGTGTTTACAATGTCCTTCAACCTCAGATCGCCTCTTCGCTTGGCCAAAGAAAAGCTGAGCATATAGCTCATGTCAAACCAGACCTTGTCGCCACTGCCAATCTTGGCTGCCTAACCCAGATAAATCACCATTCACAAACCCCCGTTGTTCATTTTATTGAATTGTTGGACTGGGCCTATGGCGGCCCCTGCCCAGAAGGCTTAGAGCATTTAAAAGAACGGGTTGATCAGTTAGAAAACAATCCAACCAGAGTGTAACCAGGACCTAGGTCATTCCATAGAGTCAATCAGAATGATTAAGCTCTACAAAAAAACCTAAATCAGGCTTTGGCATGTTTGCAATCTGAGTGATTTCCGCCAAACAGGCTCATTTTTTACAACTTTTGTGCTTTTTAAAAGCAAATGGAAACAAGTTGTTAGTTTTTTTATGTCACATTTTAAGTTTGAGGGGGCTTGGGGGAGCTGTTAGATAAAACAACCTTCCTTTTAAGTCATTGTTTATATTTTCTTTTTTAAGGAGTGCCGTTCTTTAAGAAAGAAAAATTGATTTGGTAAGAATTCGGAGAAAAAACCTATGAGTCCAGCATTCAAAATAGAACGGTTCGTGGACCCAAAGGAAATTCAATCATTTGCTGAAGACACAAGTGAAAAACGCCATCAAGAGATTTTAGCCCGTTTTGATAAGTTAGATGAAAAAATAGGTTCAGCCCCTATCTCAGAAAACCAAACTCATGAAGAACTGGATGAAAATTTAAAAAGAAAAGTTGATGAAAAGCAAACCGAATTAACACGGCTAAAAGATGAAATGAGAGCCATTTATGCCGCCATCGACGACACAAAACGCCAAATTCTAACCATTAAAGAAAGCGGTTCTGAGGGCCAGGAAATGGCGCGAGCTGCCGAAGAACTAAGTGCAATTGTAAAAGGCACTGAAGAAGCAACCAATGGCATCCTCCAATCAGCTGAAATGATAGAAACAAATTCAGCAAATTTAATAGCCGCTCTAAACGATGAATCCCAACAAGCTTTGGCTTGTGAAATTCAAGAAAGTGTTGTTGGCATTTTTGAATCATGTAATTTCCAAGATCTTACCGGGCAACGTATCACAAAAGTGGTCAAAACATTCTGTTTTATTGAGCAGCGGATTTTAAATATGATGGAAATTTGGGGCGGTGCTGAAGGGTTTATGCATGTCACCGCTGAAGAACTAGAGGCCCGCAAAGGTGATAAAGGACTATTAAACGGACCAGCCCTAAACGATGACTCAAATGTAGCCAGCCAAGACGACATTGATGCCTTATTTGACTAGGTCATGTAGGCAAATTCCATGATTAAAGAATTTGCAGAGGTTCAGAGCAAAATTGCTTTAGATATTCGCAAGGATATCGGGCATATTTCAAGACTATCTGATGAAAATAGCCAAAATAATTTAGTCATGGAATTTGTTAACAGAACCTAGGACGTAGAAGACTAAAACTACGGTTTTGCAATTCAAAAGTCAGTTAATAAAAATTTCGATTTTTTTACGATGACGGCCAATCCAATAAATCCAGCTACCAATAAGACCAAAAGCTAACCAAGCAGGTAACAACAAACAAAACTGAAAAACAGTATCCCAAACAGCTGGATGCACCATTGAGCTAACAACATTTTCTATAAACTTAAAGCTTTTTTCATGCAAGTTAACCCAATGCCCGCCTAAAGAAGTAACAGTCACAGAGCCATTATTAGCCATAGTTTTTGTTGCATCATAAACAAAGGCCATAAAACCTAAAATCAAGATCCATAAGCCGAGGATTCTAATAACGAACATAGTAATTATTCTTTTAAATGGAGTCGCAAATCTAAAATAAGAAAAACATTACAACCCATTATTTCTGAGTCTCTTTGATCTGTCCATATACTATAACTTTAAATTTGCTATCAAAGTAAATGGCCAAACTTAAGAAAACGATCCTTGTAAATTTTATCCTCACAAAAACGACTATAAATGGTTGTTTTTTACCTCTTTTTCCCAAGGAAAGTCTTGTGTCTTTAAACAAGTAAGATATAGTTCCGGTTCGCTTAAAATCAAAAAATAAGGACATTTATTAAAAGACGTACCCAAACGGTCGAAGGCGCACCCTTTTTTAAAGCGAACACTTTACTTCGACCCCTCTTAAGCTTTTGCTTGAGGATAATTTTAGGAGAGGTGGCCGAGTGGTCGAAGGCGCACGCCTGGAACGCGTGTAGGCGGGTAACCGTCTCGAGGGTTCGAATCCCTCTCTCTCCGCCAGTTCTTTGATCTCACCGCTATTCCTCGCTTCGCTCGGGCCTACGATGGCGCGGCCCAACGGGCCGGGTGTCCATTCGGACACCTGATTAAAGTGCCAAGTTTCTCTCTAGGTCCGCCATCTAATACACTTGTTCATATAGAGCGGTTCTGATGTCACATAACGATAAGCTTTGGCTTTGACCTTGCCGATAGTGAACCTTATAAGCTGCATTGCAGATAACACCTTTGAGCGAATGAACCGTTACCCACCCTGTTATCCCAAAAGTGTGACGGAATAACAAAAATCTATGATACGCTATGCGCAAAGCCTCATTAATTTATGAAACAAAAACAGCTCATTAAGAGCAAATATATTCAGCTATGAGGAGGGGTGATGGTGCCCAGGGGCGGGATCGAACCACCGACACGCGGATTTTCAGTCCGCTGCTCTACCAACTGAGCTACCTGGGCAAAAAAAGAAAAGTGAATGATCCAAACAGATAAAATCACTTAAAAGAGACAGGCTTTATAAAACCAATTTCAGGCTCTGTCCAGTCAAGAAACCTCATTTAACAAAGAAAAAAAGCATTCTTCCAAACCCGACATGATCCCTTATACAAAGTCTTTTAAATCAAATTCATAGCGCTTGGTGCAAAACTCACAAGTAACAGAAATTTTCCCCCCCTGATCAATCATATCTTCTCTATCAGAAGGTGAGAATTTAGCTAACATGGCGCGCACGCGCTCTTGCGAACAAGAACAATTTGCATCCAAATTGAGCGGCTCAAACACCCGCACCCCTTCTTCATGATAAAGACGAAATAACAACCGCTCAGGCGCCAATTGCGGGTCCAACAATTCATGCGGCTCAACACTGCTCCCCAAGATTTTAGCCCGGTTCCAATTCTCATCTTCCAGGCCATTCTCATCAAGCTCGACCTGTTCACCGCCCAGCCCCCCTTTAGCGGTCAAATGCTGCACCATTAAACCGCCTGCGCGCCAATGCCAGCCTGTACCATCATCTTGCTCAGAACTAAAATGCTTGGCCACATGCAAACGCACCAAACTGGGAATTTGTTCAGACTGGGCAAAATAAGCCTCAGCCACTTCCCCCAAAGTGTTTTGATTCAAAGCCACAATCCCCTGATATCGCTCCGTATCAGGTCCTTGATCAATTGTTAAAGCCAAAACCCCTTGGCCCAACCATGTCTGTAAATCAAACGGCTCCCCCTCAATGTCACTCACTTTTGCTTTATCAAAACTGGCATAAGCACGCAGTGAAGAAGGCGTAGAAAAATCAACAACCAACATCGAGATCGGCCCATCTGTTTTGGTTTGCAAAATAAGCTTGCCGTCAAATTTTAGCAAAGAGCCGATCATAGCCGCCAAAGCAATAGCCTCACCAAGAAAATTGGCCACCCCATCAGGATAATCATGGGCCGATAAAATCTGATCCACCACGCCGCCAAGGCGCAGCAAACGGCCACGCGCGCCTGCCTTTTCAGCTTGAAACGGAACAACCACATCATCTTTCACATCAGCATCTAAAAAAACTGACACATCCTGGGAAGGACCCTGGCCAGGACCTTGCTCATCACCCATAATCTTAGTCCTAAATTTGAAACGTCCACATCAAGCTTTTTGACTTACCCTGCCGAACATTACCGATCATTAAATCGCGCCCAGCGTCCAAGCAATAATCGCTTTTTGCACATGCAACCGGTTCTCAGCCTCATCAAACACCACAGATTGCGGCCCATCAAGCACCTCAGCCGAAACTTCCCGTCCGCGATAAGCTGGCAAACAATGCATAAATAAAGCATCATCTTGCGCCAAAGCCATCAACTCACTTGTCACCTGATAAGCCGAGAAAACCTCCATGCGTTTGTCTGCGTCCTCATCACCCATAGACACCCAGGTATCCGTCATCACCAGATGCGCACCTTCAAACGCTTGGCTCAAATCGGTAATCACCCGCACCTGGTCAGGGTTAACCGCAATCGCCTCAGACATATCTTGGTTCGGGCCAAACTCTGAGGGGCAAGCGATAAAAAGCTCAAACTCTAATTTATGCGCCGCATGCACCAAAGACAAAGCCACATTATTACAATCGCCAATCCAGGCAACCTTTTTGTCCTTTATAGAACCGCGTTTTTCCATAAAGGTCATAATGTCAGCCAAAATCTGGCACGGGTGCGAGCGATCCGTCAGACCATTAATCACCGGCACATCAGCAAAAGCCGCCAAATCAAGCAAATTTTGATGTGCGCTGGTGCGCAACATCATCACGTCAACATAACGTGACATCACCCGCGCCGTGTCAGCAATCGACTCCCCGCGCCCAAGCTGCAAATCATTCGAACTCAAAGTAATACAAGAACCGCCAAGATCACGCATACCCACATCAAACGACACCCGTGTGCGCGTTGAAGGCTTCTCAAAAATCGTGGCCAGCACCCGCCCCTCACAAAGCTTTTTGGCCTTGTGGCGCTTTCTTTTAAACTGCGCCTTAATCTTTAAAGCACGATCTAATATATGCCGGATCTCATCTGGCGTTAGAAGATCAAGATCAATAAAATGCCTAAGTGCCATTGGTCTCATATCCTTGGCGTTAAATTTGCAACTCTTCTTGCCGGGCTACAAGGCGCTTTGCAGCGCGCTCCAGGCTGGCGATGGCCTCATCAAAATCATCAGCGGTGGCAATAAGTGGCGGCAACAAGCGAACAACATCGCCGCCCGCTGGAACGACAAGTAATTTTTCCTCAAAACAAGCGCCAACCATATCAGCCGGTGGCACTTTCATTTTTATACCCAATAACAAACCTTGGCCGCGCACCAGCTCAAACACACTGGGAAATTCGTCAATAACACCAGCAAGCTTTTGCTTGAACACCAGCCCCTTTTCTTGCACCTGTTCAAGAAACCCAGGCTCTAACACAACATCCAACACGGCATTAGCCGCCGCCATCGCCAAAGGGTTACCCCCAAAAGTCGACCCATGCGTGCCTGCCACCATGGGCGCGGCCATCTTATCTGTTGCCAAACAAGCCCCTATTGGAAAGCCCCCCCCAAGCCCCTTGGCAGAGGTCAAAATATCAGGCGTAACCCCCACACCTTGATAAGCATAAAAATACCCGGTTCGCCCAACCCCTGTCTGCACCTCATCAAAAATCAGCACCAGATCATCTTTATCAGCCAAATCTCTCAAGGCGAGCAAGAAAGTCGGCTCAATTGGGTTCACCCCGCCCTCACCTTGGATCGGCTCAATCATAAAACCGGCTGTCTCAGGCCCAATGCAATTTTTAAGCGCCTCAATATCTCCCACCGGTACCTGATCAAAGCCATCAACTTTAGGCCCAAACCCTTGCAAATGTTTCTCTTGCCCGCCAGCGGCAATCATTGCCAAAGTCCGACCATGAAACGCACCAGAAAACGTAATAATCCGGAACCGTTCAGGACATCCTTTATGGGCTTGATAGCGACGTGCCATCTTAACAGCACATTCATTCGCCTCAGCCCCAGAATTGGCAAAAAACACTTTATCTGCAAAACTATGCGCACATAGCCGTCGCGCTAATCTTTCCTGGCCCTCGATTTGGTAAAGATTAGACACATGCATCAAGCTAGCAGCTTGGCTTTGAATAGCCTGCACCAAAATAGGGTGATTATGCCCCAAAGCGTTCACAGCAATACCAGCACCAAAATCCAAATAAATCTCACCCGTATTGGCGCGCAGATGAACACCATCGCCAGCAACAAAAGAAATATCGGTCCGCGCATAAGTCGGTAAAATAGCCTTGCTCATCAGTTTTTTTCCGGAAAAAAATACAAGGGATCTAAAAATTAAAAAAGCTGCCCTTAAGGCAGCTAACAACAAGAAACATAATAGCGTTTTCAGGCATATGCTGTCAAACACTCTAAACTCTTCATAATTTTAATCAAAATAGCCACCCTTATTTTGAACCAGTTCAAAGGCACAACCAAAAATTGATAAATGCACCACAAGAACAACCAAAGTGCCAGTCTAAAAATGTTATGGCAATAAAAAGATTTGCACACTTAAATAAATTTATCCGACCATTTACATTATTTTCTCAAACAGCCGTGCCCAAAACGTAACAGTTTAAATGTGCTCTGTTGAAAAGCGGTCAGCAAATTTTTTCCCTCTTGCAGCACCCCCCTCTCTCAAGTAGTTTGTCTTCATCAAACGGCTTAAACGCTTGCATAAAAGTTAAGTGAATTAAGCTTCATTAAGCGTCTTTTTAAAAGCTGAATAAAATTAAAAAAGTAACTACAATGTTCAGCCTTCTGAAGTATTCCAAAAGAGAGTCAAAAAGTTAACTTAAAGCATATTAAAGTCTTTGAGAGTGTAAGGTCTGCTTTTTAAGACCCTGTAAATTTCAAAAGACGCAGTTTTAAGTCAGCGTACTTCCAGTTTTTTTAAGTTATTGTGAGTTTACAACCAAAAGCTCCCCTTAAATTATTTAAGATGGAGCAAGCCGGTGTCGTTTTAGGTATGAGAGCGGTGCTCATAGTCTAAAGCAAAGCGATCTTTGGTTTAATTTTAAGTATCGTATAGCAGATTTAAGAAAATATCACTTTTAGATTTTTAATGAGGAGGCACTCATGTCCTGGACCGATGATCGGGTTGAATTACTAAAAAAATTATGGGCTGAAGGCTTAAGCGCCAGTCAAATAGCGGGTCAACTTGGCGGTGTGACACGCAATGCAGTGATCGGTAAAGTCCATCGATTAGGATTGTCAGGACGGGCAACCACATCACGCGTGAAATCAACACGTGCTAGAAAAAACAAGGCTGGCAGAGCAAATACAGCCCCTCGTTTAGGCCTGTTTTCAAACAGCAACTCAGCTTTGCGAACCCTGTCATCTCCAGATGGCCCCAAAGAAGAACCCTTCCGCTCGCAATATGTTGAACTTGTCATTCCTGAAGGCGAAAGGGTTGACCTTGTTGACCTAAAAGAAGATCAATGCAAATGGCCAATCGGTGACCCTCAAGACAATAATTTTCATTTTTGCGGTAGACCAAAATCAGAGTGCGGCCCTTATTGCGAGTACCATGCTCAAATTGCTTTCCAACCCTTATCTCGTCAAGCTGCACGTAGCAAAACTACAGTAAATGTGGTGCCTGCCAAGTTGGCAAAGTAAATCAGAAAATGGGATTATGATCCAAGAAAATCTTTGATCAGCCACGAAACGGAGATATCTTAAAAAGTTTCTATTGCTTTGATAACCGCTGGTCCCATAATAACCGCAAACAAAACGGGTAAGAAAAACACGATCATAGGCACGGTCAATTTTGGTGGTAAAGCGGCTGCTTTTTTCTCCGCTTCAGTCATCCGTTCATCCCGAAATTCTTCAGCCATAGCACGCAGTGCTTGTCCTAGCGGGGTACCATATTTTTCCGCCTGAATGAGGCTCGTTGCCACAGCACGGATACCTTGCAAGCCAGTTCTCAAACCTAAATTTTCATAAGCTTGACGCCGATTTTGTAAATAAGACATTTCTGCCGTTGTAAGCGTCAGTTCCTCGGCCAATTCACCAGACTGGTTGCCAATTTCCGCTGCTACTTTTCGAAAAGCTGCTTCAATTGACATACCCGCTTGCACACAAATCAACAACAAATCAAGCGCATCAGGAAAAGCCAGTTTAATAGACGTCTGACGTTTTTGTATAATATTGGCGATATATATATTTGGTAAATAAAAACCAAAATATCCGCCTGCCAAAATCGCACTAAACCACATCATGCCTTCAAGACCAAAATCATCAATAAAACTCAGATAGAAGAAAACAAGCCCCATACCAAAAAACGGCAGAACACAACGGGCCACCAAAAATGTCATCAAAGGCCCAGGCCCGCGCAAACCCGCCATTTTCAATCGGTCTGCCAAGCCCTCACTTTCAAGAGCCTTGCGCAAATTAAAAACTTTAACAATTTTTTCTGTTTGTGATTGAGAAGAATGACGAAGCCCCTTTCTTTCATGCTCATTGGCCAACTCTTGCAATCGCTGGACTTTTAATTTCTCACGCTCATCAGCAACGCATCTCATGCGTGCATCAAGTTTATCATTTTCAAATAAAGGGGCTGCCAGCATCACAACAGTGGCAAAACAAGACACAGCCGTCAAAACAACAATAACAAATTGCGGCTCCATAGCCTGGTTTAACAAATCATACAACATCAGTTTATCAATCCCAATAAACGCAAAAAATAATTTTAGGCGGCCACCTTTTAAATTTTGAAATTAATCATCCAACGCATCACCAACACACCTGCAAGCATCCAAAGTGCACTTATGCCAATAATCATATGGCCTGTTGGGTGAGTAAATAAAACTTCCATATATTTTGGGCTCGTAAACGAAACCCCGCCCATGACCACCAACGGTAAAGACCCAATAATCGCAGCGGATGATTTGGCCTCCATACTAACAGCCTGAACTTTAGCTCTAAGTTTATGCCGATCCCTCAAAACATTTGAAAGATTGGTTAAAGCCTCAGCGATATTACCGCCAACTGTTAACTGAATAGAAACAACGATGGAAAAGAAATTGACCTCTTGCAAAGGCACCCGTTCATATAACTTTTGCAAAGCTTGCTCCACCGGGACACCAACACGTTGCTGTTCGACCAAGTTTATAAACTCGCTTCTAACCGGCTCGCCAACTTCTGTGGTAATAATTTGCAAGCAATCATTAAAGGGTAAACCAGCCTTTACACCGCGAACAATGATATCAATTGCATTGACAAACTCTCGAATAAAAACTTTTTGCCGCTTTTTCGTTAAGACATTCAAAACATAGCGCGGCAAACCAACGCCCCCGACCAAAGGGCCAATCAAAAGCACATAAATTGGAACTTGAAACAAAAATAATATGACAGTAAACACAAGGCCACTGATCAAACTTAAAATA
>JANQQH010000531.1 GCA_028285025.1 Hyphomicrobiaceae bacterium
CGCGGCGTAAATTGCGTGATTGATCTGAGACCATTAGCGGGGCAAACATCTTCTGCTCTGCCTTAAACATCTCTTGTTCTTTACCGCCATGTTTTTCAAACAGTTCGATCAGTTTAAATGGGGCTGGGTAATGATCTGGGCGGGCCTTGGCTTTGGTTTTATTGCGCATTTGGTTGGCGAGTAATTTGCGCACCGGCCCTGTGCGCATGATTTTATGGATGAAAGACTTACCAGTTTTTGAGCGTCTGTTTTGGAGCACCGCTTTGCGTGCAGCCCAGCGCAATTCCAGCGCACTTGGCACTAACTGGTCTACCAAACCAAAGCTTTTTGCAACATTGGCTTTTAGCATCCGGCCAGTGAGCATAGAGGACATGCCATTGATTGGCCCGGCTAAGCGCAACATGCGCACGGTGCCGTGTAGCCCGGGGATGATGCCTAACTTGACCTCTGGTAGGCCTAACCGCGTGGCATCAGCGCGGGTGGCGATGCGGTAATGGCATGACATGGCAAATTCCAGCCCGCCGCCTAAACAAAAGCCGTTAATGGCCGCCACAACAGGAATGTTTAAGCGCTCCATGCGATGGAACAATTCAGTTCCTGGCCCGGTTAGCTCAAGCACTTTTTCCTCAGTGTCCATGTCTTCAAATTCTTTAATATCAGCACCAGCAATAAAATTATTGCGTTTGCCGGATATAAAAATCAGACCTCGCACTTCGTTTTTTAGTTTTAAGCGCTCTACCTCATCTAAGATTGTGTTTAACTCAAGCATGGCGCGTTGGTTTAGGGTGTTCATGGACTGGCCTTGGCAATCTAAGACGCCCCATGCTATTTTTTCAAAATCAACTTTGAAATCCCAGTTTTGTAATTCATTTATGTCTATATTCATTTCACTCTACTCCACATGCTCGTGAGCTGCGTTGTGACCTGTTGATTTGGTGACCCCTTGTACCGTTTTAGGGTCAAACTGATCAACTGCAATGACTTTGGCGGTCAGCGCTTCTAAACGCCTTAAGCGGTTTGCTTCATTGTCGGATAAAATGCCTTTGTCCACCGCCTCTTGAAACCAGTCTTCCCCATGGAAACGGCGCACTTGGCCATTTTTTATGGCTGTTTCTAATTTTTTGCTCACCGGCGCCAATTCTTTAATTTCTTGCAAGGTCACCTCTAAAATGCCCGTGGCGTCTGTTTCATCCCGGCTGATATAAACGCCCGAGGTTAAACGGTTTCTGGTGTCTTCTTCATTGAGGGTCTTTTTTACAATGGCTTTGCCCAGCCGGTCTTTGGCCGGTTTATGGTGATTGCCAAAGGGGAATACCAGACGGGCCAGTAAAAAACCCATAACTGGGGAGGGGTAATTTTCCAACACTTCGTCAAGGGCACCATAAAACCGCGCTAAAGCGTTTTGCACGCTATATTCCACCAACACCAAATCACTGGTGATTTGGCCATCATCTTCATAGCGTTTTAGAATGGATGAAATGAAATAAAGCTCACTCAGCGCATCTGCCAAGCGCCCTGATGTTCTTTGGCGCATTTTTAACGCGCCGCCGAGCAAGGCAACGGTTACATCTGACAGCAAGGCAAAATTGGCAGACCCGCGCGAGAGTGCTCGGTACCATTTGGTGATGTTGCCAGCCCGGTGCGGTGCGTGAGCAAAAGTGCCAAAGGTTATGTTATGGAACAAAGAGCCAAATATATTTGCAAGCGAGTATTTGATGTGCTCATAGAGCAGCGGCTCAAAGGCTGCAAAGCCTTGTTCTTTGTCTTCATCTTGTACTGCTTGCACTTCAGAATACAAAAAAGGGTGACTGCGCAGGGCGCCTTGGGCGAAGGTGATTAACGTCCGTGTGAGGATGTTGGCCCCTTCCACGGTAATCGCCACTGGCATGGATTGATAAGCTGCTTGCAAATAGTTGGCTGGCCCGTCACAAATGCCACGCCCAGCGTGAATATCCATCGCATCATTAACCGCGCGGCGGGCCCATTCGGTTGATTGGTATTTGAGCAGGGCTGAGATCACAGCCGGTTTTTCCCCGCCTTGCACCATGGAGGCGGTCATGGCCCTGGCCGCTTCAAGTACATAGGCTGTTTCAACCATATTTGCCAGGCGCTCTTCAATGCCTTCCATTTTGGCAATAGGGATGCCGAACTGATTGCGAATTTGGCCATAAGCGGTGGTAAAGCGCAGCATGGCTTTGGCCGCCGCCGTTGAGCTGGAGGGCAAAGAAATGGCGCGTCCAGCTGCTAAACAACTCATTAACATCATCCAGCCTTGGCCCACGCGCTCTTTGCCGCCAATGATCCAATCAAGGGGGATAAATACATCCTTGCCTTCATTGGGACCATTGGGAAAGGCACAGCCATTGGGCAAATGACGGTCGCCTATTTTCACCCCGTTATGCGTGGTTGGAATGAGCGCCAATGTGATGCCGAGGTCTTCTTGCTCACCTAGCAGTTGGTCTGGGTCGAACAAACGGAAGGCCAGGCCTAACAGGCTTGCCTTGGGGCCTAGCGTAATGTAGCGCTTTTCCCAATTCAGCTTGATGCCGGTCACCTCTTGGCCGTCATGCATGCCTTTGCAAACCACACCAATGTCACGCATGGTGGCCGCGTCAGAGCCTGATGTAGGCCCGGTTAGGGCAAAACAAGGCACCTCTTTGCCTTTGGCTAGTCTTGGCAAATAATGCTCTATCTGCTCTTTGGTGCCAAATTTTTCGATTAGCTCACCCGGGCCTAATGAATTGGGCACCATAACGATAACAGATACATCTGGAGAGCGGGAGGCCACTTTTCCCAAAATCAGCGATTGGGCCTGGGCAGAAAAGCCAAGCCCGCCATGCTCTTTGGAGATCAGCATGCCTAAAAAGCCATTGTCTTTGATGTATTGCCAGATCTCATCAGGGACTTGTTTGTCTTGTGAGCGGACCTGCCAATCATTTACCATTTCGCATAAGCGTTCTGTTGGTCCATCTAGGAAGGCTTGTTCTTCGTCTGATAAGTGAATGGGGCTAATTGCACGCAGTTTTTCATAATCTGGTTGTCCTGAAAACAATTGTGCGTCCCATCCAACGGTGCCCCCTTCCAGCGCTTCTCTTTCTGTATCAGATACGGGGGGAATGATTTTTTCTATCGCGTTAAATGCGGGCCGTGCAAAATGATTAGAGCGCACAACATCAATGCTGAACAAGCCGAGTAGAGAGGTAAGTGCTGCCAAAAGAAAGAAGCAAAGGCTAAAACCACTGCTAAATAAAAGCAGAAGGCTTGTGGCCAGAAACAATCCAGCCCATGCTAGAATTGGAGCCCGCCACATAGAAAGGAAAATGGCTCCTACGATAATTAGGGCAAAAGCGATGAGATATATCATAGATTTAACGTCCCTTTTTTGATTAGTATTACACCATCATCCTTAAGTTTAAACACCCTTTCTTACTTTGTGTTTCATATTCACTTATTTTTTACCACATGGACGCCTATCAGCATTGAAATGGCCGTAAATCTCACCCATATTTAATTATTAAAAAATGAAATTATAAGGTCACTTATTTGGATTGGCTCAAATAATATGCTTTATTTTAGATATTTTGAGACATCAATTAAGAACCAAGGATAAGTCGTGAAAACAAAAACAAAGACGAAGCCTCACATTCATATAATGGATCGGCGGCATTTTATAATTGGTGCCGGGTTAGCAGGTGGTCAGATTGCTGCCATTTTAGCAAATGCCCCAAGTTTTAAAATCGATACAGCACATGCACGGGCTAAAGATTATAAATCTGCTTTGCAAGAGGTCTTAAAAGGAGCAACACCGAGTCAAGAGTTGCTCAGCATTAAAATGCCAGAGATCGCAGAGAATGGGAATGTGGTCTCTGTTACGCTTGATGCCAGTGCGGCTCAACAACAAGGCAAAAACATAAACGCCTTGTATGTCTTTGCAACGGAGAACCCTTGGCCATATGTTGCCACGTTCAAGCTTTCTAAATTGTCCGGTCAGCCCAGTGTGACCAGCCGTATGCGATTGGCCCGCTCGCAAAAGGTTATTGCTTTGGCAGCGGTTGATGATGGGTCTTTTTTGCTAGCCGAGACTTTTGTCAAAGTGACCATTGGTGGTTGTGGCGGATAAGGTGAGGAAACAAATCAATGACTAAAGTGAGACCTAAAGTTCGTGTCCCTAAAACCGCTAAGGTCGGTGATGTTGTTAAGATAAAAACACTAATCTCTCATCGTATGGAATCTGGCATTCGCAAGGATAAAAAGGGTAACGTTATTCCGCGTGATATTATTCAATCATTTGAAGCGCAATTTGAAGGAGAACCCTTTTTTAGCGTTGATATGCATCCAGCTATTTCAGCTGACCCTTATTTTGCGTTTTATTTTAAGGTTCCCGGCTCTGGTGAATTTACATTTATATGGCGCGATGAAAAGGGGCAAAATTGGTCACTGAAAAGAAAACTGGCCGTCTCTTAATTGCTTTTATTCCTCTGCTATCGACTATAAAGGACAGCTTTGGATGAATATCAAAGCTGCCCTTTTTTAGATAAAGTTTATCAAACCTGGCCGCCCTTAACGGGTTGGTTTGATTTCCCCAGACTTTACACGGCTCAAATAACTAGTAACTTCACGTTTGACCACGGGCGCTAAGATATAAAGGCCAATGATATTGACAAAGGCCATGGCAAACACCATCGCGTCAGAGAACAGCAGAACTGCTTTCAAATTCATTGCAGAGCCAATGATGATTGCCAGGCAGAAGAGTAGCTTAAAGGCTAGTTCTCTTTTTGGGCCCTCGCCAACCAGATAGGTCCAGGCTTTCAAACCGTAATATGACCAAGAGATCATGGTTGAAAAGGCAAATAGCACAACGGCCAAAGCCAAAACATAAGGGAACCAGGTAAAGGCACTGGCAAAGGCGTTGGAGGTTAGCACCACCCCTTTGTCCCACGTGTCAGCCGCAGACTCAGGCCCAAGCTGGCCAGTGATGATGATCACCAAAGCTGTCATGGTGCAAATTACGACCGTGTCAATAAATGGTTCTAGTAGCGCTACAATGCCTTCCGTTGCAGGTTCCTTTGTTTGTACAGCTGAGTGGGCAATGGCAGCAGACCCAAACCCGGCTTCATTGGAAAAGGCTGCCCGTTGGAAACCCATTATGAGCACACCAACAACACCGCCTTTGACCCCTTCAGGAGAAAACGCGCCGTTGATGATTTGTGAAAATGCCCAGCCAACTTTGTCATAATTCAGTAAAATAATAAGGAGGGCAGCACCTACATATATTACAGCCATGAGGGGAACAATTTTAGATGTTGTTTGGGCAATGGATTTAATGCCGCCAATGATCACAGCACCAACCAATA
>JANQQH010000013.1 GCA_028285025.1 Hyphomicrobiaceae bacterium
ATCACCAAACAGCAAACCCATCATGTCCACTTGCAAAGTTTGAAACTGACTGGTGACAATAAGCCCGAGGGCCAGGACCACATGAGCAAGCAAGCCAAGGGCGGTGTCTTTGGCCAAATTGGTGTGCTTTTCCACCACCCGCAAACCAAAGGCCACCAGCAAACTGGTGACAAAAATTCCAATGGTGATATTAATATGTAAGATCAACCCAAGCGCGACACCCAAAAGGCCAGCATGCGCAATGGTTTCCCCAAAATAAGCCATGCGCTGCCAAACCACAAAACACCCCAGCGGCGCTGCAATCAATGCCATGCCAATCCCGCCAAGCGCCGCGCGCCATAAAAAATCATCCATAGATGGTTAAATCCTTAACTAGACTCAGCCTGATTGTGATGTTGCTCACAAGGTCCCTCATGCACATCACCGCAAAGCTGATGGTCGTGATCATGCTTGTGAGCATAAATGCCATATTGCGCTGCCCGCTCTGGCCCAAATAGCCGGGCATATTCTGGGTGCTGGCTAATCTGTTCAGGCACACCAGCACAACAAATATGCCCGTTTAAACACAACACCCTGTCAGAGCGCCCCATCACAATGTGCAAATCATGCGAGATCAATAAAATCGCACAGCCCAGCCGGTCACGCAAATCAGAAATAAGTTCATAAAGCGCTGCCTCGCCAGCAAAGTCCACACCTTGAACCGGTTCATCCAACACCAGCAAATCAGGCTTTTTGACCAAAGCGCGCGCCAACAATACCCGTTGCATTTCCCCGCCAGACAAATTCCCCATCTGAGAAGAGATAAGGTGCCCGGCACCCACGTCGTCTAAGGCTGAGCGAATTTCTTGTTTAGAAATACTTTGGCGCAAGCTCATAAACCGCTGAACGGTAAGCGGCAAAGTTTTATCAAGGCGCAAGCGTTGGGGGACATAACCAATTTTTAAATTGGGTTGAGAAACGATTTCTCCCTCATCAGGGGGCAGAATACCAAGGCAAATGCGGGCAAACGTCGTTTTGCCCCCGCCATTTGGGCCAATCAAAGTGACAATTTCACCTTTT